>JAFDHO010000177.1 GCA_019308745.1 Deltaproteobacteria bacterium | reverse complement strand
GGAGCCAAAACGCATGCTGTTTTAATGTCCCTATTTCGCTCAGCCGAACTGCAAGGGAAAAATCCAGTAGAAACCGTTCTGACCCTTGCCAAAGCAACAATTGCCAAAGCAGAGCCACCAGAACAAGAACTGGATTTGGCAGCATAGTTTTTCAAAAAGCTAAAGTGTTACCACAAATCAAGATGTGACCCCATTCTCCCCGTGGCATTCTTGTGTGGAAAAATCAATACGTTACAACTGCAGTAACCAACAAAAAGCAGCCTTTTCCCAAGGTTTTTTCGAAGATCTTGGCGAACTTGGCTTAGCATATCACCCCCCTTTTTGGGGTTCTACAATGCTCTTGAAAACGCCCTGTTGTCCACCGGCAACAACAGTGTCACCACCCGTCTTTTCACAAGGTTCGCTTCCCTCGTCCCTCCAGTCACTGTTTATCACTCTGCTTCTTTACGGGCTTGTCCACGTCCATCCCCAGCATCTTTGCCATTTCCTGGTACCTGGGCCGCATCTCCACCTCTTCCTTTAGAAAGTGCTTCATAGGAATGCCCCATTCATTCATCTCCAGCCACTCAATCCCTTCCATAAAATCCGGCAACATCTCAGGCGCCATGGAAAAAAATATCTCGTCATCCTGTGCCATAGCCACCTGCCGGTCCCCCCGACACGGTATAGCCACATTGCAATTGCGGTTGAGCATCACAGGAACTATGGCGTAAACACAGCCCGCATGACCCGAAAGCTGGCAATATATGTCCTTTCCATCTATCCAGTTCTTCACTATGAGAAGCTGGCTCGTCATCATTCCATTTATGTGCATGACAATTACATCTGGCATAAAATCACAGTTATGAACCGGGGCCATAAGAACACCGGAGTATCTGCCTGAATCGAGACGGGGCATATTCCGGCACCACTCGGCGCCTCCCTCCCGGTCCCGCACGCTGTCGGGAAACCTGTGATAGCCGGATAAAAACTGGGGAATGCAATCAACAAGTCCCAGCCCTATCACCGGCTCAAAACACCAGTGATCTTCTTTGAACATTGCGACGCAAAGCCCGTTCCTCTGGGCCATGGAAAAGGCCTGGCAAAGATTCAGGCGTTTGTTCAAGTCCCGTGAAGGAACCATCACTTGTTGAGGAAGCCCTTTCTTGTCTTCAATCAACTTGACGGCGATAGGATGCACACGCATGCGCAGCCACTGTTCAATCTTCCGTCCCATTGTATGTATGTCTCCAACCCTCATTATCGCTTTCCTTTCTCTGTCAGAACCTTGCCTTCCACGCTATCCCATCAGCCCAGGCAGGAAAAGGGCCAATTGAGGAACTGCAATAAGCAGTGCCAAATGGCAGATGTCTGTCATTATAAAGGGGATCACTCCACGAAAGATGGTGGACATGGGAACGTCTCCTGCGATCCCTTTGATAATATAAACGTTAAGGCCAACCGGCGGGGTAATCAGACCGATCTCAGCTGCCCTCACGACTATTATACCGAACCACACGGCGTCAAAGCCGAGGGACGTAATAAGAGGGTAGAATATCGGGACGGTGAGCAAGATCATAGCCAGCGAGTCCATTATGCATCCCAGCAAGAGGTACATGATCAGAATCAGGATGAGGATAACATACCTGTTTACCGGAAGCTGCCCCACTACCTCGGCGATCTCGAAAGGAAGTCTTGTAACCGCGAGAAAATAACCCAGGATCATGGCTCCGAGGAAGATTACGAAGATCATGGCTGTGGTCTTTACGGAATCCAGAATAGCGGCCTGAAAATTTCCCCAGGTAAGGCGCCTCCTGAGAAGGGCGAACATGCATGCCCCGAGCGAACCAACGCCTGCAGCCTCCGTGGGGCTGAATACCCCCAGATATATTCCCCCTATGACCAGAACAAAAAGGACAATCACGCTCCATATGCCCTTCAAGGAAGAGACTTTTTCCTTAATGCTCGTTCTGGGTCCCATAGGGCCGATCTGAGGATTTATAAGGCAAAGGATATAAATAGTGATGATATAAAAAACCGCTTCCAGGATACCCGGGATGACACCCGCCATGAACAGCTTGCCCACAGACTGGTTTGCTAGGATTCCATAGATAATCAGTGGAACGCTTGGGGGTATAAGTATCCCTATGCTTCCTCCTGCGGCAATGCAGCCGGCTGCAAGGGCTGAATCATAGTTATATCTCTTCATCTCCGGCAATGCCACGGTGCCCATGGTAGCGGCCGTTGCGAGGCTGGAACCGCTAAGGGCAGCAAAACCGGCGCAGGCAGCAGTGGTGGCCATGGCCAAGCCGCCTCGAAGTTGACCGAGCCATTTATGAACGCTGTCATAAAGATCCTTGCTTATGCCAGAGTAAAAGCAGAAGGACCCCATAAGTATGAACAGGGGAACCACGCTCATGCTGTAGTTGGCAAATGTTGTGAATGGGACCGTCCTGAGTACGGCAAGCGCCGCAAGCCAACCACTCAGGTAGGCGATGCCCAGAAAACCGATCAGACCCATGACAACACCGATATGGATGCCGGAGAACAGGACTGCGACGAGGACCCCTATGCCGATATATCCGACGGAAAGAGGTGTCATTTCTTGAATGCCTCGAAAAGGTATTGGAAAAAATCCTTGATCGTAGTTAGACAAAGGACAGCACTACCCACGGTGACCGTCAAGACAAAGGGATATACGGGGATGGCCAGGACCTCGGAGGTCTGGCCGGTCTGCTTCATTCCAAGTGCCCGCAGAAGGGATTGCCAGGTAATAAGGCCGTAGAGAACGGTGAAAAGCAAG
This sequence comes from Deltaproteobacteria bacterium, assembly GCA_019308745.1. GTDB lineage: Bacteria > Desulfobacterota > DSM-4660 > Desulfatiglandales > HGW-15 > JAFDHO01. The sequence goes on along the minus strand of JAFDHO010000177.1, from coordinate 5,504 downwards.
TAGGCAATGCTCTTCATAAAGGCTCTCATTCTTCCCGGCAGCCTGCTGATAAGCAACTCTACGGACACGTGGCCGTTTTCCAGGGAACACTTGGCCATCCCAAAGGCAATCACAACGGGCAGGACATACTGGGTGATCTCAAAGGAGCCGGGGATCGGCGCGTTGAACACATAGCGCATCGTCACGTCAATGCCGGTAAGAATCATCAAGAACACAAGGGCCGTGGCGGCCAGGTAATTCAATACCAGGGCGGACGGGTGGGCGAGAGAATGAAAAAAAGCGGCTGTCTTTTTTAGCCACATGGTTTCCTCCGGGGACTCCTGGGCCGGAGCACAGTAATTTCACCGGGTGCTGTCCCGGCCCAGGAAACCTTTACCAAGCCTCATAGGTGGTTACCGGCACCGGGCGATCAATAATAAGAATGAGAAAGGCTTGGCCGCTTATTCTTCAGTGCAAGTGCATTACTCCGGAAAAGGAAACATCTCCTTCCAATTGTCTTTCTTGCCCCGGCTGATTTCCTTAACAAGCCTTATCGCCTCCTGCTGTATTTCAGCAGCGTTCTTGTATCCCCTCGATACCATCGTATCCACCCATTCACCCCAGAGGGGCTTGCCCGCCTTCTCAATCCACCGGTCTATTTCTTCTTGAGGCGGCGTATAAGTGATCATAGGCCTGTTGGCTTCCTTTACCCTTTTCGGCAGGATAGTCCAGGCCCTGTCAAAGCATCCACCTCCAAACCGAATTGCAGCGTGATCGCCACACAGCCTCATGATCGCTTCCTGGATATCTTTGGGCAGTCTGTTCCATGAATTCAGGTTCATTATCATTTCCTGTGTCACCAGCGTGGTGGGAACGAGGGTGTAATACTTGACTACCTCGTAGAGACGAAACCCCAAAATGGCCTCGGCCGGAGCGGCCATCCCGTCGATGACACCTTTTTGGAGGTTTTCATAGTTCTGTGGCATGGGAATGGTCATGGGGGTACCACCGAGCAGTTTCATCATCTTGGTGGCCATACCGCCCGTCATCCGCATCTTCATACCCGCAAAATCTTCCATAGTCTTGATCTGCTTATCCCTGGTAATGAAAATGTAGGGATCGGTTGTCCATACGGCCAGGAGCTTTACGCCCTTCCATTGTTTCTGAACTTCCGGGAATTTCTGGTATATTCTCCATGTAGCCCTGCTGGCGACCTCGGCATTGGGCGCAACAAAGGGCACGGAGAGTACATCCGTGAGGTCGAACTGGGGGGCAAAGGCCCAGGCGTACATGAAACCTATATCCGCGATCCCTGCCTTGATGGCCTCCACTGCATCGGTCTTGGTCTTGAAAAGCGTGTCGCCAGGGAAAGTCTGAACCTTGACCCTTCCATTGGTCACCTTTTCCACATCCTTTGCCCATGGCTCAAACCCATACACTGCCAGGGGCGCGGTGGTGGGCATTTCGTAATGAAGCCTAATGGTGTATTCTGCCGCGATCACAGTGCCGGTGAAAATTAAAGTCAGGCCAAAGGTCAAGGCAACAACCGTATAAATCTTATTACATAACCTCTTCATATCTTTCTCCTTCCTGAATTAATGGTTGTGTCTAAAGTGGCTGATTTCACCCTATATTTTACTTGGCACCTTGCCTTCTTGTCGGGGAAGGTTCCTGCTTTTGGGACGTTTTCCCCGGCTGCCTCTATCACCCCCTTTCTCCCATATCCCTGCTCTCCAACTCCTGTTTTTTGAAGTCATTTGGGCCATATTCCTGTTGAGATGCGATACAATGCCTATACGGTCATACAGGCAAAGCATAATGTCATGATGAAATTATCCAAACAGGAACCCATGGATAATTTTGTTGCTTTCCTTTGAATGGCTAAGATGATTTCGCAAGGCGCTTATGAGTTCTTCGGTATTTTTGCTCCGAATAGCGGCCAATATGCTTTTGTGTCCCTTGAGGGATACCGCCATTTCTTCCCTATTTCTTGCGGTCAGTGCCCGGAACCAGATAAACATGTCACTTAACCCGGAAATGACCTGGAAAAAGAGTTCTGATTTTACCGATCGCCACAGGATTTCATGAAAATCAATTACCCCACGTACAAAATTCCGGTAATCCAGTTTTTCAAGATGGTTGGAGGTCTTTCTTATGTTCTTTTCCAGTGCAGCTATTTCCGACGGGAGGATCCGCTTGATGATTAAGGGTGCTGCATAAACTTCAAGCAGTTCTCGAATCTGGAAGAATTCATCAATCTCCTTGACCTGCATTCTCCGCACTATGAAGCCCAGTCTTTCATCACACTCCACCAGCCTTTCCCTTTCCAGGATCAATAACGCCTCACGGACCGGGGTCCTGCTCACTTTGAGGCTTTGTGCCAGGTCCTTCTCGAAAATCTTTTCCCCAGGTCTCAGTTCGAACATCAGGATACGGTCTCTAATTTCCTTGTAGGCCTTGATTCGAAGATTTTCTCTATCCTGTGATTTCCTAGCCATATATTTTATGATATATTTAGGTGAATTCCAGCATGTATATCAAAATACGAAGACAAGGTTTTCTTGTCAAGCTTTTTTAAAGAGGATTCAGGGCCTTAGCCTTACGAAGGCACGATTTTTACCCTATTGTCAATGGAAGCAAAATATGGAGGTTATCGAAAATGAGAAATAGGAATTCTAAGCCAGTTCAGGGAATGTTTCTATTGATCGACAGGAAATCGGATCAGGGCCTCATCCGGTGGGTCCGGGAACTGGAAAAGAGAAACATTCCCGCCCTGGTGCTTGCAGATGGGCATACGATTTACAAGAACCCGGACCTGGTGAAACGCGTGGCGGATAAAGGTTTGGATGTAGGAAGCATATATAATGACGGTGCCTTCTGGCCTCATACCCATGATGACATGATTTCGTGGCTGCCTTCCTGGGTTGAGATCAAAGATGTACATTTACTTGATCCTTATCAAGTACAGTATGAAATCGCATCGAGGATCAATGAAAAGGTGGTCTCGCTAACAGGGAAAACCATGCCCGCTTTTAGTGGCAAATATTTCTCCTATGACGAAAATACCATGAAGATAGCAGACAGTCTGGAGATTCCCTGCATCTTGGCAAGGGGAACGGCGGGTGAAGAGGCTGTTTTTTACCGACCAATTGAATTTCGCGTCACGCTCATTTCCGTTAGCAATGTTCCCTCCAAGGAGTTGGGAACCGGCTCTCTCTGCGACGAGTCTCTGCGTGCCCGAAGGGAGACCCCGGATGACTTCAGAAGGATTCTTCACAACCTGGATTGCCCCCGCGTCATACTTGTAGCGCAGTCTCACATCAGTGGTCTGATGCAGGAGTGGTGGGATGTATACCAGGACTTTTTTGACAGGGGCATCGTCCAATGGCAGGCGTTGGAAGACTTTGTCACAGACCCCGCTGAAATCCCTTACAAGGAGATCCCTGTTAATACAAGAACGGATTATATGCAAATCAGCCTGGAAGAAGACAGGAAAGGAAGAGACGAGAGATAAAGGACACTTTTTTCACAGTTGTAAGGGGGATCTTTAATGCAGCCTTCATGAAAACAACAGCCTAGCCTGATTGTTTGGAGACTTTGCCGAAAAGGCAGTACCAAAAATAACATCCTTCTTTATTGGCATTCTTTGTCTTCATGTTTATAATTCGCCCATCTTTCTTAGGGCTAAAAAGCAGTTCAAAAGAAAAACCTCTTGATTACCTTCCGGTTGTAGCATCCTACATGGATGGCCCCTCAGTCCGCCAAAGGGTCATTCCCACCTTGGGGCGTCTGGAGGTAGACCTTCAAGCTCGTCTGGAGAAAAAGGGAGTTGCTACCTCCTGGCCAGATCTGATGAGAGACCTTGGTCAGCTTCAAGCTATCAGGATGGCTCTGGATGGCAACAATTATCAGACACGGACTGACTTTGAGGGCAATGCCTATCAGGCCTTCCAGGCAACGGGCGTCAGGCCTCCAAGCCGGGTTGGGAAAATGTAAACAGGGAAATCCGTGTAGTGTCATAAAGCCTCTTCAGCTCGGTAACCGTCTATTATCAAAGAGCCTTATTCTTGCAACTGTCGAATATCAGTCAGACTGGGATTCCCAGTGTCCTGAACATTTCGTTGATTGAATCGATAAGTGCTTTCTCTTCAAATGTCAATTCAGGCGCATTTTTCCTTGTATTCTTGAGAAACCATTTGACGGATTCACCGGCCCATTGGGTATATATCTTGACTTCCTCCTCCGTGAATTCCCACCCGGCATGGTGCGAGTATTCGGCAGTCTTTCTTCTATCGTAGAGATTTCCCAGATATCTGGCAACATTGACCGGCATAGCTCCGGGTTTGATAAAATGCATACTGATCATTCGCCGAATGCCCTCATGGGATTGAGGATCGATGCCCACGGTCAGGAGAAGGGCCTTTGCACTATGTTCGCAGAAGAAATAAAGGTCCGATGTCGCCTTTCTGAATCTCCGGGCCTTGTAATTATCCCGGTAGGATTCCCAGTTCTCCCTGGCAAGGTTCAACTCCTCTTCTATCTCACTTTTTCGCTCCTGGTCCATATTTCAATTCCTTCCTTACTTAGAGTGCGGGAAAAGACGGTGTCCGTCGCCAACTGGCCTTCGGTAATCGCGATTACGTTAGCGTACAGGAAAGCATCTTCCGGCAATGCCTCCCACTTGGCCTTTTCTACCGACGCCCTGGATGCAGGATCCATTGTATCGGTGACAACAACAACGTCCAGGTCCGAGTGTTCATTAGAATAACCCCGCGCCCTGGAGCCGAAGACCAGAATTCGACGAACCTCTGTTATGTTGGACAATTGTAAGACCAGCTTGCGCAAAAGCTCCTTCTCAAATGGGGAGAGTTTGATTGTATCGAGGATGACGTGTCCTGTTTTGTTTTGTAGAGTTCGATCTTCGCCGAGGACATTTATGAGCCTGATCGCTGTCTCAGAGATTCTTCTTTCCCCTTTGACCCAACGGGTTATGGTCCCACGGCTCACCCCCAGCTGCCTGGCTGCCTCCGCATAGCTCCAGCCCAACCTCTTCAATCTCATCTTCAATTCCAAAGCTTCCATATCTCAAATATCCACATTTTTGTTGACAATGTCAACGTCTTTCGTTTTGACATTCAAAAAGATACCTTGAGGAAGGGCGACAATAATGCGAGAGAGTAAAAGTGCTGGTTCCAGAAATGCAATCTCCATAGTGTTCACCATCCTTTTTTCTTCTTCTTTTTCTTAGGCTAACTTATTGACATTACGTCGCGTTCTATTTTCGCAGGATCGCTCCTAACGTGGCATACATTTTGCTCAAGTTCCTATGTTGTAGAGAGATGCACAATTAAATGGGCACGCAACGGGAAGGTGAGGAGCGACAAATGGTTATTAGCATAGCCAGTGGAAAAGGAGGAACGGGAAAGACGAGCATAGTGGCCGCCTTTGCTTCCCTGGCACAAGGCAAGGTGCTTTGCGACGCGGATGTGGACGCGGCGGATCTTCATTTGATTATGAGTCCGCAA
>JAFDHO010000026.1:31790-47218 GCA_019308745.1 Deltaproteobacteria bacterium | reverse complement strand
CGCAGAAAAGACCAGCCCGGGAGGCTCGGAACGCAAGAAAAGGCATCATCACCCCCGTTCGTCCATCACCGAGTTCTCTGAATCGCTTTTCAAACGGCTAAAATGTTACGATATCTCTTACTGTTACGTTCTCCATATGTTTCTCCGAGGGTGCCATAAAAGATTCTGCCCTCTCAATGAGCAAGGTCCACCAGAGGCGGATAAACAATCCCCGTTTGCGTCATGGGATAACAAAGTAGTGCAAGCTTTTTGTTCCCGGGTTACCGGGACACCCGCCTCAAATGACGGACATGACTTCCAGGCGTATTCTCTGGATCAACTCCTGGTCGTACACCTTTTGGCCGCCCGAATCCCTGACATAGAATACACCGTAAATCATCTCCCGATCACTGTTGACCCTCGCGAACCTGATATCAAGGCCCTGGGCAAAGATCTTCTTGGCCAGTTCATAGAGGAGTCCCACCCTTCCACCTGCCTCTACTTCAATACTGGTGAAGAAATCAGAGACCTCGTTATTGATATTGACCTTCTTGGTCCGGGATCGCCACCCCGTGAATTTCATCATTCTGCGGCCCTTTCTGGTGATCAAATCATCCAGCGGAAGACGATCTTCAAGGGTCATTGAGATCTCTCCGCGGACCTTTTCCCACCGCTCTGATTCCCGGTAGGGATCGAGGGGATTGGTTACTTCGTAGGTATCAAAGGCGAGTCCATTCTTGAGGGTGAATATGTTAGCGGAAAGCACGTCAATGTCGTTGAGGGTGAAGACTCCGACCATCATGCTGAAAAGCCCTGGCCTGTCGTGGGTGCAAAGGATAATCCGCGTCACGGGTGCATTCTTGACCTTCTTGAGCTTCCAGGAGAGGTCCTTGTTACCAAGGTTCAGGGCAAGCTCAAAGTGGTCCAGGATGTCCTCCAAAGGAGTATTCAACATATAACGTGGGGATACCTGGTCCATCAGATCCAGGATGTCTTCGTCCTTGTAACAGGGAGCGAGTGCCTTATAGACCTTGTTCTTGTTCTCCTCGACCAGCCTGGTGGCATCCGGGGAAGCAAGGGTCCCCCTTTCCAGGATATGCCTCACCTTAAAATACAACTCTATGAACAGCAGGATCTTCCAATCGCTATGTGCCATGGGCCCCGTCGCCATACTATCTGCGATTGTCAGTAGGAAGAGGAGTTTAAGGGTCTCGAGATCCTGGAGGATCTGGGCCACCTGGATAGAGGTCCTCTCCTCGTTCAAATCCCTTCGTTGCGACACCCGGACCATCAGCAGGTGGTGTTTGACCAGGGGCCTTATCACCCGGACCGTCTTGTTATCCACCCCCAGCCGCCCCAAGATACGGGATACTGCCTTGGCACCCTTCTGGGTGTGATCCCCTGGATAGCCCTTGCCTATGTCATGCAAGAGGGCTGCAAGGTACAGATGCCGGGGATCTCCTATTTCCTGAAAGACCTCCCTGAATACGGGCCATCTTTCATCATACACCCCCCCGGCAATATCCCGCACCATCTCCAGGGTCTTCAGGGAATGCAAATCCACCGTTTCCACGTGGTAATAACTGAACTGGGCCAGGTTCCTGATCTTGCGGAACTCGGGGATAAACAGGTCAATCAACCCTATCTCAAGGGCGATCCTCAGGATCGTAGGATTCACAAAATCCGTCAAAATATCAAGAAAGAGATCACTGGCGCCTTCCTGTCTTAGGAGATCCTTACCTCTTTTTGCTATGGCCTTCCTGGCCTCCCATATAAAGTCTGACCCGACAAGCAGACCCCGCTTCTTGGCTTCGTTGAAACCCTTTAGGATCAGGACAGGATTATCACGCAAGAGGCCCTTGTTTCTTAATACAAGGTTGCCTTTCAATATCCTGAATTCCCTTGGAAGTCTGGCCGGAGAGGGTTCGAAGGGCTTGTGTTCAAGGATATCAATAGCCTTGGTGCTGAATTCCTCCCAACCATATCTGATTCTGTTCATATCCCGGTAGACCTGTCTCATGAACCTCTCGGGACCCGAGATATTGGGCCTATCGCTGTATCCGAATTCGATGGATAGGTCCCTCTGCGATTCCAGGAGGAGCCTATCCTCCTTTCGCCCGGCCATGCGGTGGAGCTGGTTCCTCACTTTGAGCAAATGGCTCTTGGATCGGTTGATGCCTTGAATGTCCAAGTGCGAGAAGGCCTCGTAATTCCTGAGCGCTCTCAGGTCGTTGGCCTTGAAATAGGTCCGTGCCATCCAGGCCATGAAGTGGAGATCCCTCAGACCGCCCAACCCTTCCTTGATATCGGGCTCCACAAAGTATCCCTGGCTGTCGTATTTGTCTTTCCGTTTTTGTTGGTATATCAAAAACCTATTGAGGAAGGAATGCCTTTCCCGGTTGATTCTCGACCAGAGGGCCTCCTTGAAGAGTTGATAAAGGGTGCGAGAGCCCGCCAAGAATCTGGCATCCATAACCGCGGTCATGAACCGAAAATCATGGATAACCAGGCGAATACATTCGGGTATGGTCAAGACCGCATGGCCGACATCCAGCTTTGCATCCCAGAGGGGATAAAGGGCGCCGGTGATAGCAGCAGTAATATCAGGTGAAATCCTGTCACGGTGGATAACCAACAGATCCACGTCGGAACCCGGGCAGAGTTCCTGTCTTCCATAACTGCCCAGGGCAACAATCGCCAACCTCTCCCCAATAACCCCTCTTCCCTCATTCCCATCACCTGTCGAGCGAAGGAGGGCCCGGATGAAGCGGTCCATGAGGCGTGTATATTTCCGTGTGAGGGCAAGACCTGAGTGTTCTTCGATCCTTCTGTGGAACAGATCTTCCCGCTGGTTCTGGAAATCCCTGACAATCCTCTTTGATTCCGAGGAGTCTTTGTTATATGGCGTCCTCGTCCTCTTCCCCCGTTCGGATTCGGATTGCCTTCTCGACGGGCAAGATAAAGATCTTCCCATCTCCTATCTGCCCGGTATAGGCGTTCTCTTTAATGGCTTCGACCACACGAGAAACCAAATCGGTAGGCACGACTACCTCCACCTTTATCTTGGGGAGGAAATCCACGATGTACTCCGCGCCTCTGTATATCTCCTTGTGTCCTTTCTGCCTGCCAAACCCTTTGACTTCCGTTATCGTCATGCCACTGACACCCAGATGCAGAATAGCTTCCTTCACGTCATCCAGCTTGAAGGGCTTGATAATCGCCTCTATCTTGTTCATGTCCACCTTCCCCGCGCAAATGATCCCTGGGCCAGCCTTAGATCCTATCCTGACTTGACTCCCAGCACTCTATACTGAAAGAGAACAGTTTCCTGTATCGTCGACATTCTCGAAACATTGCTCTTTGATTCTGGCGGCTATGGTATTCATGATCCCCAGTTATGTCAATGCCTTTTCTGCTCTTGACGCCCAATGCGCCGGTAGACAAAAGAACTATCTGATGTTCGCCCTTAATGGGGATCGTGATATCCTTTATGGATTCCTTTCGAGGAGCTTCAATTGTTCAGGGAAGTCTCTTTCCCCGGGCATATGGTTGGCTCTGGGAAATGGCGGTCTCCTCCTCATGCAACGTATCGGAGGTGGGACACAAATTCCAGGCCAATGGCTATCAAGCTCGCCGCAACCGGGGTAAGAAACCAGCCTGCGAGGATACCTGCCAGGGTCCTGCCCCTGACCATGCTGACACCCTTGACAATGCCAACGCCCATCACTGCGCCGATAATGGCCTGGGATGTGGAAACCGGGACACCCACAAAACTATAGATGTGCACCGTCAGGGCCTCTGCCAGCAGTACCGCAAGGGAAGAGAAGGCATCCAGCCTGAGCAAGTTTAGCCCCACCGTATCCATGACCCTCCGGCTAAAGGTCAGTATCCCCAAGCCTATGCTCGCGCCCCCGATCAACAGGGCGGATAGTACATCTAGTTGCCCGGCCCCAACGTAGACAGCGGTCACGTTGGCGACGTTGTTCGCTCCAAGGGCATAGGAACCATAAAGACCGGCCCCTATCAGGAGGATTCGCATCAGTCGGTCGTATTGAAAAGGACTTATCTTGATCTGATTATAGAGAGATGCTAGGGCGCGATACAAGATAATTGAAATCAGCAACCCTCCGAAGGGTGTCCCCAACCAGCAGGCCAACACCTTTCCGAGACCGGTCGTGTAGACCTGGCCGTTGACAAGACCGACACCCAGAATGGCCCCGACCACCGCCTGTGACGTAGAAACGGGCAGACCCAACAGGGTCATCAGGGTAACGGTTATGGCTGCGGCCAGGGACGAGATGGCTGCGTCACGGGGAGCGAATTCCGTTAACCCGCCTATGGTGTCTATCCCCTCATGCCCTTGAGCTATTGCTCCACCCAGGACAAGAATCGCCGCCAGGATAGCCGCTGTCCTGAATCTTATCATCCTGGATGTGACGGCGGGGCCGATTACGTTTGCCGCGTCATTGGCCCCCAGGGACCAACCGAGGAACAGCCCGGCGAGCAGAGCTAATGTCATACCCTCCTCTTCATGCTGAGGATATGCACCAGCTTGGACACGTTGTCTGCCTGGTCACTGATCTCTCCCATCTGGTTGACCATGTCCTTTAGTTGAATCTTGTGAAAAGGGTCCAGGTCCGAGTCAAACACCTTTGCCATGAGGTTTCGTTGAATGTGGTCACAACGGCTTTCTTTCTTATCGATTTCCAGCACGAGATCCCTGATCTCCCCCCCTTCCTTGAAGAGGTTTTCCACCTGGGATAGAAGAAGGTCCACGCCTTCCAGAGAGACGTCTATCAGTTCCTGCAGGTTGGAACTGATAAATCCCGGAATCTCTATCTTTTGTATCTTGATCATATAGAGAATGTGCTCAAAGAGCCCTGGAATCAGGTCCAGGGCCTGTAGCAGTTCCATTATGTCCCCGCGGGATTCAGGGATCAGGGCCTTTCCGTACATGAGGCTATTGATCTCTTCTCTTGTATCATCCGCCCTGGACTCAAATTTGTGTGTTTGCTCGATCAAGAAATCAAAATCTTCGCAGGGGCCGGTCTTAAGGCATATTTCCAATGCCTCGACGAAGTGCTTTCTCGTCTCTCTCAGGGTATCCAAATATTTGTAGATAAGCGCCTCTATCTCTCGCTGTTTCTTAAAGAAGAATCTGAACATCTTCCCTTCTCCTTGTTGTCCAATAACCTTTGAAAGACCCTATCCGGACAAGTGAACCTGTCCATCAAGGCGTGTAAAGCACAACCATGCATTTGGTTGTTTCGTCGGAGACGCTTCTCAGCCTGTGGGGGATATCTGAATTGAAATGGACGGATTCGCCTCTCTTGAGATGATGAACCTTTCTGCCCAGGGTGAGCTTGAGTTCTCCTTCCATGACAAAAATGAACTCCTCGCCTTCATGCTTGTAGGCAACAGGCTTGTGGGCCTGCCTCGGCTCGATGGTTATCATGAAAGCCCTGAGGTGGTCCCTTTCACCGCCCGTGCTGAGCGTTTGGTAGCTATAGTTCTGGGTGCGCTTCATGAATTCTCTTGCACGCATGTCGCGGATCACCCTTTTGTCTTCTTCCTTCAAGACGGTTGCAGGATTAAGATCCATCGCACTTGCGAACCTCAGGAGAAAGCTGACCGAGGGTGTCAAATCGTCCTTTTCCACCTTTTGGATGAATTCCGGGGCTTGCCCCGTGGCTTCCGCCAGTTCCTCAACGGTCATACCTTGATTCTCCCGGAGCCGGCGAACCCGGGAACCAAGACCTTCTTTCCGCCCCTTTCTCTTGCCCTCTTTCCGCTCTTCAGCCAGTTCCCTCAGGGCCGCTTGTTTCACCTTTGCACTTAACCGGGGCAGAAACTTCCTTGCATCGGCAACGATTCCCAGGTCGGCAAAATGGAATATGGGCGCGTTGGGATCCCGGTTTACGGCCACTATCCTCTTTGCGTCCGTTATGCCTGCGGTATATTGTACGGCCCCGGAGGTGGCGACAGAAAAGAGGAGTTCCGGCCTCACCGTCTTTCCGGTCTGGCCTATCAAGCGCTCCTCTTCCACCCAGTGCTGGAGGACAGGAGGCCTCGTTGCCCCCACTTCACCCCCGATCGCCCCGGCGAGGTCCCTCACAAAGCCGAAACCCTCTGCATCCCCGAGACCTGCCCCTCCGACGACCACCACCTTAGCCTCTTCCAGTCTTTGGTCTTCCCGATGATCTCTTGACCGTGAAAGGAGCCTTATCCCTCTGGGTGAAGTAACCTCCTCTATAGAGAGGGGCTCCACGATTCCCGGCTCCCCCCGGGCCCTTCGAACGTCAAAGCCAGCGGGTTGCACGGTTGCAAATCCCGTTGCCCTCTCGCCCCTGAAGGCAATGTCAGCCATGATTTGGCCTCCCCAGGAAGGGCTTGTTCCGACTATGCGACCCTTTTTCCGCCTCAGGTCTGCACACTCGGCTATCATTCCCGCATCGGCAAGCATTGCCGCCCTGGCTCCAATTTCCTTGCCAAAATCGGTAACAGTGAAAAGGACGACCGTGGGGGTCTTTTTTTTGATGATGGAATGGAGGGCCTTTGCATAGATTTCGGCAACAGGCAGAGCCAGATGTTCATGGTCCACGACATAGACGATATCCGCGCCATGCTCGAGGCACCTCTCCGAAGCCCATTTCATTGATATGAAGCTCGGTCCGTCCACAGGCACTTTTGCCCTGTCCATGGTGGATTTACCCATCAACAGTGCGCATCCTCTGCCCGAAACATCCCTGGCCAGGTCCCGGGCCTTAGACAACAACCTGATGGAGTTCCAGAAGAATCTCTCTCCCCTCAGATCCATCCATACCCAGATTTCTCTGTTCCCTTGAAGGTTCGTCATGTCTCCCTTGATCCCGATCATTTCATGAAATCAGGCTCCCGCGGCCCTACCACTCCATCCCCCATTCAATGAGAAGTTTGAGCAGCTGGTCGGCCTGCTCCTCTTCGGTGCCCTCCAGGAACCTACACTTCCTTTCTCTCTTGATCCTTGACAGGGTGAGTACCTCGGTCGGCGATCCGGTCTGACCTACCTGTCCAGGCGCCAGTTGAATGTCTTGCATGCCCCACCTGGTGATGTCCCTTTCTTCATAGGCCTCTTCAATCGCCTTGAGCCCCACGTACCCAGCCCGATCGGAGGAAGGGTGGACAGTGAGTGCCGCAGGAAGGTCCACCTCAACCTTCTCGATGAATCCGTCCGCCTTTCTGTCAATTATGAGAGTCCTGTTCTTCATCTCCACAGCACGGACGCCTGTCACGAGGGGGATGCGAAGGAATTCTGCGATTTGGGGTCCCACCTGGCCCGTGTCGCTATCAGAGGATCTGGTCCCGAGCAGGAGCACATCAAAAGGGGCAACTTTCTCCAGGGCCGCTCCAAGGGCCTTGGAAGTCGCAAGGGTATCTGAGCCTGCAAGGGCAGGGTCACTGACGAGATAACCCCTGTCTGCCCCCATGGACAGGGCTTCGCGGACCACGAACTCGCAGGTTTCCGGGCCGAGGGACATCACGGTCACTTTCCCACCATGGGATTCCCGCAGCCTAAATGCCGTCTCCAGCGCGGGGACGTCATAGGGGTTTAGCTCACAGGTCTCGGCCGACCTTATCAGCGGACCCGCGGGCACGTCCCTTATGACGGCCTTTATGCATACTATGAGGTCCAGTCCCCGGTTCATCCTTTCTTCTCCACGTCTTTGGATTGCAGGATATCCATTTCGTTGCAATCGTGTCCCGTTAGGACTTTGCAAACGCAGGCACTTGCAACAAGAGGCTTGATCAACAAATGAGGTACGTGGCCATAACCAACTACCCTAGGAACACCTGGGCTTTGCAAAATCCTAAGCAGACATTACCGGGCACAACCTCCTACTCAAGGAGTCATTTTGCGAAACCCTAAACGAACTTCGACGGTTTCCTGGAGACGCTAGCCTGACTCCGCCATTAGGCCCCTGGCGATGACCATGCCGTGTATTTCAGAGGTCCCTTCGTAGATCCTCGTCACCCTGGCATCCCGGTAATAACGTTCCACGGCATAGGCCTTGGAAAACCCGTACCCGCCATGTATTTGCACTGCCATGTCCGTGACTCGACTTGCAGCCTCGGAGGCAAAGAGCTTTGCCATGGCCGATGCCTGTGAAAAAGACGTGCCCTGATCCCGAATCAACGCTGCCCTGTGGACCATCAGCCTCGATGCATCTACCAGGGTGGCCATTTCCGCAAGCATCATAGCTACGGCCTGATGTCTCCCGATAGGCACCCCGAACTGGGTGCGCTGTTTCCCGTAGAGGATGGATTCTTCCAGTGCTGCCTGGGAAATCCCCACGGCTTGGGCGGCAATGCCGATCCGTCCGGTATCAAGGGCCAGGAGCCCGATTCGAAGACCCGTGCCCTCCCCTCCCAGGACATTGCCCACGGGAACCCTGCAATCATAGAGCCTGATCGAGCTCACCGGATTGGCCCTCACTCCGCAGAGGTCTTCCAGGTCCCCGACCACGAACCCGGGGGTCCCCCTCTCAACGACAATAACGCTGATCCCTTTCCGCCCGGCCTCCGGATCTGTCCTGGCGAATATCAGGCACGTGTCTGCCACGCCCCCGTTGGTAACAAACACCTTGTTTGCGTTGATGACATAGTGATCACCATCCCTTATTGCGGTGGCCTCTATTGCTGAGGCGTCCGAGCCTGCATTCGGCTCCGTGATACAAAAGGCGCCGATCTTCTCACCCCTTGCAAGGGGAGGCACCCATCTCTTCTTCTGTTCCTCCGTCCCAAACGCCACCAGGGGATAAACACCCACACTGTTATGGACTGTCACGCAAAGGCCGATACCGGCGCTGGCCCGGGAGATCTCCTCTATCACGATAACATAGTTGACCGTGTCCATCCCCGCACCGTCCAATTCCCTTGGTACCTGAATGCCGAAGTATCCCAGACTTCCCATCTTTTCGACCACCTCCCAGGGAAAGGTCGCCTCCTGGTCTATCTCCCTGGCAATGGGCCTTATCTCCTTTTCGCAAAAGGACCTGACGGATCGCCGGACCGTACGGTTCTTGTCTGTCCACAAGGTCTTCATGGATTCATCCTCGACATCGTGGCCTCTCATGGTTTTCCCCGAGGGACCTGGTGCAACAGGTCACCGGGAGGAGTTCTCTTCCTGATCCGGACCCGCTCTGCGTGCCGGGGTGCAGGCAGGGCACGTGGCCCAGGGAAAGACAGGTTCCCCCTCCTTGGTCTTCTCGGAGGGACAAAGTCCCTGATGAGAGCAACTCAGTATTCCGCAAACGCCCTCACGCCCCGAAACCTCGATTGCATACTCTACCAGGGTGACCGTGACGCCTCTTTTGGGACAGTAGTATCTCCTCGATCTTATTTCTCTCAACTACCGGACCCCTTGACTGGAAATTCGGCTTGACCTCGCCATTTGTTTAGATACCCCTACCCTTCTTCGGCACTAAGCCCCCTTGGGCAGGGCAGTAATCAGGAATACCATGACAAAGAGGGCCACGGTCTCAATGACACCGAGTATCATGATGTAGTTACCGAATCCCTTGCCTGTCTCTGCAAAGGCATCCGCCGCATTTGCCCCTGCCTTTCCCTGCATCCATGCTGAAAAGCCCATTGCCAGCCCGCCCAGCAGGCCGTAGAGGAGTTGCCACAAATACATATCCGGGGGCAGGTTCGCGTCCCGGATGGCGTTACGCAAGATCATCCCGTAGATGGTCTGGGACAGGGGCGCGCCCACAAAGGCAATCAGGATAAAGGGGATGGGTTTGCCCTTTGCAAAACATTTCTTCCACGCCCCGAGGGTTGCCATCCCGGCCGCGCCCGTGCCCAGGGCAGATCCTGCCGCCGCAAGACTCAAAGATGCCCCCATGTCACCTAACCCTGCTATCATCCTCTATCCTCCTTTTTTCAGTTGCCATGGCCACGCCGGATCCTGATCCAATACGAACTCAGGCATAATCTTGAGTCCATCCTCTTGGCCGTCATTTTCCAACCCTGGAACCAAATCTCCTTTTGAAGGGTCTAAAGGGCCGCCCTATCCAGTTCATGCCCAGGTGGCTTGAGAATTCGAGCATGTTCAACCTTATTCCATGGACCAGAACCGCCATGGCAGCCAGCATAATGTTCAGCGTATGCCCTATCAACAAAACCAACGCGGCGGCAAATGCCCCGAGCATAGAGCCTTCCCAGAGGTCGAAGGCCATCTGGTTAAAGCTCACGGCGATGACAAGGGTGGCGTAACCGACCGCAAACAATCTCAGATAGGACACCAGGTCCGAAAAGGACCTGATCATGTTGAAAGGCAGGTCAGCAATCCCCAGGAGAGAGGACTTGATGAAGTTCCCCCCAGGGTTTGAAAAGAGACCCGCCAGGATGAGCCCTGCCCATAAGAGGAAGGTGCTCTTGTCGGGCAAAGGATTCCCTAGCACGAAATAGCCCGCCAGGAAATACAAAAACCACAGGATGAATATCCAGCCGACCTCTCCGAGGACCCGGAGGCTGCCGAACAGCCCTCTTACCCGTAACATATGGGCGATACTGAGGTGAATGGCACCGAGAACAAAGCAGAGCCCGATCATAAAATCCTGGTCCCCCCTATAGCTGTCGAGGGCCGGGATGATCAGACGGCTCAAGGGAGGGACATGGGAAAGACGCTCTACTCCAAACCACGTGCCCGTGATGAATCCCCATACCACAGTCGACATGCTGAATACATATAACAGTATAAAAGGCTCTTTCGGCGCGGTCCTCCTCTTTCGCTTCAACAGGTAGGTGCCCAGAAAGAACAGGAGGCCGTATCCTCCGTCACCCACGAGCATGGCAAAGAAGAGACTCAAGGAGACGAGAAACCAAAAGCTCACATCATACTCCTTGTAGCCTGGTACCGTGCCCATGAACCTAAAGACCGGTTCTACGATCCTCAACCATTTCGGGTTCCTCAAAAGAGTAGGCACATCATCCTCCGGGACAGGATCTTCAATGAGCAATCCCCATCCCCTCCTTGCTGCCGTGTCCTTCAGGTCTCCGCAGGAATCCTCCGGACAAAACCCCTGAACATATGAAAGCGGTCCGTGTCGACCCGCCCCGGCTATCGCCTGGGCATACTCCAGTTCTTCTCTCTTGGATTCAAGGGATTCCTTGATCAAAGAGATAGAGGTCCTTTTCTTCTGGAGTTCGATATCAATTTCTTTCAGCTTGTCCTCTAGGGATTCCAGCTCCTGCTCCAGGTCAGAGAGCCCTCTCGTCACCCTCACTTCTTCGAAAGAGAGATCAAAATCCTGATCCCCGATAACCATGACTATCCTTTCGGAGCCTCTCGAGCTTACAACCGCATAGGGATAGCCCACATGCTGACTAAAGCGGGACATATCTGACCTTGACACCCGGTAAAACCTCACTATCAATCCCGCATCCTTGAGCAGATCCAGGTCCGAGGGATCAAATTGGCCCAGAGGCCCTATTTTCTTGAGTTCTTTCCTTGTCCCATCCCGGGCTTCCAGATGGTGACCTTTCTGCTCAAGGAGCCCCAGGACGTCCCTTGCCAGATCCATGGGCTCCTGTCGGGGTGCGACTTCGCCACCTTCCTTGTCCGAAGTCCCCCCGGAAAGAACACTGAGCGCCCTTTCAAGGAGATCTATTTCACCCCTTAAATTCTCGATATCGGACGATCTTGGTTCCCTGACATGGGCCAGATGGAGTATTCCCAGGCCCCCTATGACTTCCAGGGTCTCATCCATCTCTGACTCGCGAGCAGCTATCGTCACCTTCTTCATCCGCGCGATCATTTTGAAGGCCCCACCTCTGCGCATAACCGGTCATGCCAGCCGGCGGTCTTTGATCTATTAAAAATCACAAAGGAGCCAAAGCGAGTCACGTTCACTCCCCCTGTCCCATTGATCGGGCGCCAACCTTCTTCTTGGAGATCTTTCCCCTCACAACCGCGGCCGTTTGCTGGTCTCCAAGGAATATCTGAATCCTGCGGATATTGTCCAGCGTCTCCGGAATCTTGACTTTCTCAAAGAGGTTGACCCTCTGGATGGTGGTCCTGAGTTCTCCTTCAAGTGCCTGGACCTGGGTCTCGAGGGTAGAGATCTCTGCCTTCAGGCTCAATAGCCCCTTTAGTTTGTCAACCGCAGTATCCACCCAGAGGGGCGTGGAATAGAGATCATATTCCACCTTCTCAAAAACAATGCCCTTGAAAAAGGGAACGATGATCCCAGCCACATTGGCACTATCTCTCTCTATGGCTTCGACCTTCAGGATTTCTGAGAGGCCCGCCTCCTCGCCCATGAGAGCGATCCATTCCCCTATTTCTTCCACGAGACGATCGTGCTGGTCCAGCCTTTCATCCAGTTCACCTCGCAGGCGATTCAGCTCCACTTGGATCTGTATCTTCTTCAATACGAGCGTGGGGAGATAACGCTGATATCTCTTGAGATCTTCCTTGTGTCTCTTGAGTTCCTGGGCGGTGAGCTTTATTTTGGGCACTTGTCAGCTTCCTTCAATATGCTTTGTTCTCTGGGTGGCCAGGTCACTCTTCAGCCTGTCGCTAAAGGGGGTTAATCCTCCCTTGGCCAGAAGGCCTTGATCAATTCCGTCCTTATCCCTATCTCTTCAGGGGTGAAACATTCACCCAAGATCCTCCATCCCTCGTCCAGAGCCTCTTCCAGCGGCATGTGAACAGAAAGATCCATCAATCTTTCTTCAAATAGCTTGCCATACTTCATGAGCTTTTGATCCCAGGGGGTCACCCGAAAGCCCATGGTCCTCTTCTCTTCTGTTTCCCTGTAGGCTGCATAGAGCTGAATCATGGTGTCCATGAGGGACCGGTGGTCATCCCTCGTATCCTTGTTGACAAATTGTTTCAACCGGCTCAGCGATCCGAACGGGTCGATCCTGCCACCCCGCAGGTAGAATTGCCCTTCGGTGATGTACCCTGTATTGTCAGGAATCGGGTGAGTGATGTCGTCTCCCGGCATGGTCGATACGGCTAGGATGGTTATGGAACCGGCCTCCTCAAAGTCTACGGCCTTTTCGTACCGTCGTGCTAACTGGGAATAAAGGTCGCCGGGATAACCCCTGTTCGAAGGGACCTGATCCATCGTGATGGCTATCTCCTTGAGCGCGTCCGCAAAGTTGGCCATGTCCGTCAAAAGCACCAAAACCCTTTTCCCGTGCAACGCGAACTGCTCCGCAACAGTAAGGGCAATATCCGGTACCATCAGGCCTTCCACGATAGGATCTGAAGCTGTGTGGACAAAGAAGATCGAATGGCTCAGGGCCCCCCTGTCTTCCAAGGTTTTCCGGAAGAACAAATACTCATCGTACTTCACGCCTATCCCCCCCAGGATGGTAATATCCACCTCGGATTGGATCGCTATCCTGGCCAGGAGTTCGTTGTAGGGTTCACCCGGAACGGAAAATATGGGTAGTTTTTGAGACTCCACGAGGGAATTGAATACATCTATCATCGGGACCCCTGTCCTGATCATGTTCCTGGGAATAATCCTCTTTGAAGGATTCACAGGGGGCCCTCCCACATCCACGAGCTGTTCCGTTATGTAGGGGCCGTTGTCCCGAGGAAGGCCCCTCCCGTCAAAGATCCTTCCCAGCAGGTCCTCGGAAAAAGCGACACGCATAGGGTGCCCCAGGAATCTCAACTCGTCACCGGTCGAGATACCCCTGCTCCCGGCGAAAACCTGGAGGCTGACAAGATCCCGGTCGAGTCGAATGACCTGGGCGAGGGATTTCCCCCCTGATGTGGATACTTCTGCGAGTTCACCGTAGAATACGTCATGGGCCCTGACCGTGATCACATTCCCCAGGATATCATGTATTCGGGTGTAGACCCTTCTCATCCCCTTTGGCCCCTTCCAGAAAATCTCTTAGCTGTGCCTCCGTCTCCCTGAACCCGCGGGAGTCCCATTCGCAGTAATTCCAGTCTATAAACAATTGACGCAGTGACTGAAAGAATCTCAAGGCCACATCCTTGTCCGGAAAGGTGAAGCTCGAACTCAGGATATGAATAAGGAATCCGAAGACGTGGTCCTGCCTTTCCTTGCTCGTTACCCCGTCAATCCTGTCAAAGGCGTTTTGCTGCAGATAGACGTGGTCCAACAACTCTGCTTTCAGATAGTCAATGTAGTCATCGAGTGACGTGCCTTCCTCGCCCACGACCTTCATCATCTGCTCGACCTCTCTGCCCTTTGAAAGGAATTCCCTGGCAGTGCGGAGCCTTTCAGGGCTGATGATCCCCGGGTAGTTACTCCAGCTTTCGTGGGGATCAATGGAGGGAAACCGTCTCGCATTTGCCCGCCTCCGCGAGAGTCCGTGGAAGGCCCCCACCACCTTGAGCGTCCCCTGCGTCACAGGCTCTTCGAAGGTCCCTCCTGCAGGAGACACTGTCCCGCCGATGGTTACAGAACCCGTCTTCCCATTGGACAAGACCACAGCGCCGGCCCTTTCATAAAAGCTTGCTATCCGTGATTCCAGGTAGGCCGGATATGCCTCTTCTCCGGGGATTTCTTCCAAACGGCCGGAGATTTCCCTCATTGCCTGGGCCCACCTCGATGTCGAATCCGCCAAAAGGAGGACATCGAGTCCCATCTGTCTGTAATACTCTGCGATGGTAATAGCCGTGTAGACGGAAGATTCCCTCGCAGCGACCGGCATTGAGCTTGTATTGCATATGATGACCGTCCTCTCCATGAGAGAACGGCCCGTCCTGGGATCTTCTATCTTTGGGAACTCCCTCAGCACCTCCACTATTTCCCCGGCCCTTTCACCGCATGCCGCGATAATAACCAGGTCAATCTCCGCGTGCCGGGCCGTGATGTGCTGCAGCACTGTTTTCCCGGCCCCGAATGGGCCTGGGATACAGTATGTGCCCCCCTTTGCAATGGGAAAGAAGGTGTCGATGATCCTTATTCCAGTGATCAAGGTATCTGACGGGCGAAGCCTTTCCCTGTAAGCCCGGATAGGGATCTTGATGGGCCAGTGGAACATCAAGGTCAGATCCAAACTGACACCTTCCCGCGTCTCTATTTGTGCCACGGTATCCTCAACAGCGTAATCCCCCTCATCTGCAATAGTCCTGACCCTGTATTGCCCCCTCAAGTGAAAGGGAACCAGAATGTAATGTGTGAATACCCCTTCTTGTACATGGCCCAGGAAATGGCCTGCGGAGAGCGTGTCACCCTCCCTTGCGGACGGGACGAACCCCCACTTTCTCTTCCTGTCCAAGGCGTCCAAGGATGTTCCCCGGGGGATGAAGAAGCCGAACCTTTCAGCGACCTTCGGAAGAGGGTTCTGCAACCCATCGAACACCTGTCCCAGGAGCCCGGGACCCAACTCCGCAGAGAGAAGTTCGCCGGTGAAGATGACCTTGTCCCCTACCCTGATTCCCCGGGTATCTTCGTAGACCTGCACCTCCACCA
>JAFDHO010000026.1:0-31777 GCA_019308745.1 Deltaproteobacteria bacterium | reverse complement strand
GATGTAGGCCATCTCGTTTTGCATCACGGGTTCGGCCATCTCGACCGTGACCAGGTCACTGTTGACACCTATTACTTTCCCGATCTGTTCATGGTCTCTCATTGAGGTTTCGCTCGCAGACGATCTTCAGGAGTTGGCGGCCCTTTTCTTCACTGAAGCTCTGCATTCGTTCCAGAATTTGAAGCTTCAAGCCGTAAATGATGAGGGCCGTCAAGTCAAAGTAGTGCCCCGGCTCCATGTCGGACAGGAAGTCCCATCGAATCTCCAGCAAGGCGATCTCTTTCTCGCGGAGGGAAGGGAGCTGGAGCGCCTTGTGGACCTCTTCTGCGGCGCCCACCTCAAGACCCGGCCGCTCCCTCATGTATTTCTCTTCCCCGATGCCAAGATTCCTGGCCCTGTGTCGCACCAGTTCATTCCTGAGAGTGTTCTCATAGGAGACCCAGCGCAATAGCAGATCGTTGGCTATCAGATCCTGCGGGATTCGTTCTACGTCCAGCAACCCGAGGCCCAATTGGGCACGCTCTTGATTTGAAAGCCATAAATCACACCCTTCCAAGAACTCTTCGTGGCTGAAAGGAGGGCTGTCCTGAAAGCTGAGATAGGGCAGGCTCGAAACGATGTAGTAGTACTCTCCCATCGAGGCAACCTTAGTCTTTTCTCGACGTCCCGCCGAGGAATTCAGCTATGCGGGGGTTGAGCGATCCCTTAAGGATGTCAGCTACGGCTTCCTCGGTGAAATCATAGACCATGTTTCCTCCCCTCTCCCCGATACGGAACCCGGCGCCCAAGCCCTTGACCGGCCTGACCACGATGCCCTTTTTCAATTCCTCCTGTGCCTCCTTGAACAGATGTTCCTCCAGTTCGCTTGCCTCTGCGTCCTTGGCCAGGATCTCGAATTGAGACGATTCATTGAGCTTCCATCCCTGCAATATCTTCAAGATCATCTCCTTCATGAACCCGGGCGACAGGCTGGAGGCAACCTCCCGTTGAAGGATTCGATCGAATAGTTCAATGATCTCATTCCTGACCGCCAGTATTAAGTCGCGCCCTCTCTGCTCCATATCCTTCTCCAGGGTCTGCCGGATCCTTTTTGCCTCCTCCTCGGCTGCAGCAATAATCCTTTCCCCCTTCTGTTCCGATTCCCTTATGATGTCCTCCGCCTCTGAGCGGGCCTTCTCCAGGATCTCCTCGGAGGTCTTCCTGGCAGCCTCTATCCCTTCTTCTTTTATCCTATCCAGCAGAGATTGTACGCTCACCTCTTTTTCCATGTTTGCTCCTCACCCCTGTTGCTGAGAAAATATCCTAACCATAAGTCCCTGCGGTGGGTATCCACCATTCATGAGCGAAAAACTGGACCGCCTCCCCCTTTTCGCTCCAATCAGGTCCTTGGCTGAGATGTGCTGGGATGTGCCACCAAGAAAAAGTCCGGGACAACATAACGGCTCCTCCCCGCTTGATGACAGGAGGCTTCGGGTCATCTCACACTGTCACGCATCGGGAGGCCACGGGTATTTGTGAAGAAGGGCTGGGACAGGGTTATTTTGACCGGGCCTTACGAATCATCCAGTTCGCCCATTCCTTGGCGTCCTCTAGGTCTCCCTTATCCGGGTGACCAGCTGCACTCTGGGCTTCCAAGGCCCAGGACCTGTATTCCGCCTTGTTCAAAAGCGACTCTATGAGGTCGGGCTTTACCCTGCCCCGACACCCAAAGGTACCGAGGACGGTCCCCTTTGAGGTCAAGCTCAAGGCATGGTAGAACGCTGTCACCGCGAGTTGACCTCCACGCAGTGAGCCGTGAGTTGCAAAAAAGGCCATGCTCTTCCCGGCCGATATACTCCTTATAAACTCTTCTGCCTTTCTTGGAACACTGTGGGAATGCACTGGAAATCCGCAAAAAACCAGATCATATGTCTCGACATCCTTCACCTCACTGACAGGCAAAATGTCCTTTTCCGCCTTCTCTATCCCTTCATAAATAGCCTTTGCCACCTTCTCGGTATTTCCTGATTCAGAGTAGTAAGCCACGAGCACCTTCATATTGTCCTCCTTCACCATAACTGGTTGAAAGGATTACTTACCGGATTTTGCAAGGAATTGCAAGGAAATTGGACTTTGGGGCCCCGCACCAAAGAGGCTGAGAACCCGATAGGCGATGGGAAAGACCATCCTTGAAGAGAGGGGGTTTTGTAGTTTTGCTGCCTTTTTGATATCATATACCTGTTCAATGGCCGTCCCGGGTGCTGTTCCGTGGCGGCTGAATTCTCTCAATATCATCCGCAGGGATTTGCCAGATGCGCTGGAAATGGATTCTCTTCAGTGTTTTCACCCTGATCCTGGCCCTTGGAGCCGGGGGATATCTCTATGTCTCCACCTATGATTTCAACAGGCTTAAGCCGTTGATTTCTGAGAAGTTTAAAGACCTCACCGGCCGCAAGCTCACCATAGGGGGCGATATCAGGATCAAAATGGGCCTCGTCCCGGCCCTTGCTTTCGAAGATATAAGCATTCAAAATGCGGAGTGGGGGACCCGACCGGAAATGGTCCGGGTGAGGGTCTTGGAGGCCCAAATAGCCCTCTTCTCCCTCTTCAAGAAGAGGCTTGAGCTGGAACACCTGGTACTGTTGGAACCTGACATCCTGATAGAAAGGTCAAAGGAAGGCAGGTCAAACTTCGATTTCCTGATGCAGGAACGGAGAGAGGGTCGGGAACCCTCCCCCGAGACTCAGAATAGATCCATAAAAAGGCCTCTGTTTCTGTTCAGACAAGCCTTCTTGGAGAAGGGCTCGATCGTCCTTAAAGATAACGGATCCGGGAAGTCCCATCGGATCCTTATCGAGCGGTTCTCTTCCCGGACCAGGGATCACCTGAGCCCCCTAAAGATCCGGCTTGATGGCTCCTACAAGGGGAGGAAATACAAGATCGAAGGCTCAACAGGTCCCCTCATGGGTTTAATGGATCCCTTGCGACCTTGGGCCATAGATGTCGTTGGGACGCTTGAACATAATTCGGTCGTCATCGAAGGCTCGATAATGGACGTGTCCGAGACCAGGGGCTTAAGACTCTCAGTGGCCCTTTCCGGCCCATCGATTAGAAACATCGCAAGGGTCGCCGGAATCAAAGGGCTCCCTGATCTGGGCCCGTACACCGGGCATTTTCTTGTCACGGATGTCGGCGGTCGGGTCAAGATAAAGGACATCCATATGAAACTCGGCACGAGTGATCGACTAAGGGTCGAGCTCAGCGGCAGCGTCGAAGACCCTCGTGCCCGTAGAGGGCTGAGCGTCCACTTCCTGGTACAGGGTGCCCGCGTTATCACCCTGACTCAGACCTTCAAAGCCCCCAGGCTCCCCTTCAGGGGTCCATTCACCATCCAGGGGGACCTTGCCGATCAATCTCCGAAGAGGTATCGATTGACGAGCCTCAAGGCCCGCTTCGGGAAGAACGATCTCAGCGGGAGTTTGAAAATCGATGTCTCTGGGAAGAATCCTGAAATTGCGGGCAGCCTTTCATCAAAGATGATGGACCTGAGGCCCTTTTTCCCGAAAAGAGGCTCAAGGCACAAGGTTCCGGGCACATCTTCCCAGGGACGACATGAAAAGCGGGTCTTTCCTCGCAGCCCATTTCGTTTTCCTAACCTCGAGAGGACGGATTTGGATCTGAGAATCAAGGCCCGGCGTTTGCTCCTGCGCCGAATAGCCCTCGTGGATCTCAGTTCCAACCTCAGAATCAAGGCGGGCCGAGTCACCATCAAGGACCTTAGGTCCTCCGTGGGGGGAGGGGCCCTTTCTATGAGTTTCGAATCCAAGCCTGCCGGACAGACGAGGTCTTACAGTGCCAACCTCTCCGTGGACCAACTCGATCTCAAGGTCATGTTAAAGGAGCTCGGTATCCATGAAGCCCTCGAAGGAAGGCTCAAGGCCCATCTGGATCTCGCGGGCACGGGTAATTCCGTGGCAGACCTCGTGGGGGGGCTCAATGGCGGAGTTACCCTATCGGTCGACAAAGGGAGATTTGACAACAAGAAACTCAAGATGTTCGGCACGGAGTTCGCTACAACGGCCCTGAGGCTCTTCAATCCCTTTGATGAGGAAAAAGAGTATTCCGAGATAAATTGCTTTGTGAGTCATTTCGACATAAAGGACGGGCTAGCAGGGAGCAAGGTCTTTGTCCTGGATACGGACTACGTGAGCCTCATCGGAAGCGGAAAACTCAACCTTAAGACAGAAGAACTCGATTTCTCTGTCAAACCCATCCCCAAAAAGGGAATCGGAGTGAAAGGCGTTGGAAGACTGAGCATCAGTATGGGAGAGCTGGCCAAACCCCTTAAGCTGGGCGGGACCCTCGCTCAACCCTCCCTTGCTGTAGACCCGGCACGAACAGCAGTCCTCCTGGGCAAGGCCCTGGGGGGCATTGCGTTGTTCGGCCCTGTAGGGATTGCTGCCGTACTGGCAGGCGGGAGCCTCGGAGACGACAACCCGTGCCTTGCAGCCTTGAAGAAAATTGAAAAAGCCCCCGTTCAGGAAAAAAAGAAACAGGCAAAAGAAAAAGTGGCCGAGACCAGGGAGGCGGGCAAAGATTCAAAGACCTCCGTCAAAAAGATCTTTGAGAACATAGGCAGATCCCTGAAGGGTCTGTTCAAAAAGTAGTCAAGGAAAGAAGGTCGGAGGGGAGTCCGGGGCCGCCGGAATGAGAGGGGTTTTCCCCTTGACAGGGTCAATGGTCTCTCCTATAGTCCTTTCACTCGCCCCCGCCAGGATGCCCCGTGCGGAAGCACGAGGAGGAGTGGCGAAAGGTGACCGCGGCATAGCCCGCAGGGCCAAGCCGGGTTGGCTTCGGCGCAGTCCCGCCTGGCCTTGCCGCAGACGCCCTCGGTTTCTGCCCGGGGGGCTTCGCTTGACCACGCCCCCCGAGAGGTTCCCTTTTGTGTTCTGTGTGTGGGCATGTTCGAATCTGCTAGGAGGCTTAGTCGTGTACAGCGCAAGCGATCTAAGGAAAGGCCTGAAGATACAAATTGATAAGGAACCCTATGTCATCATCGATTTCCAGTTTTCAAAACCCGGCAAAGGTCAAGCGCTCTACCGGTGCAAGCTCAGGAACATGATCAGCGGTGTGATCATCGATCGCACCTACCGGTCGGGTGACACCTTCGAGCCTGCCGACCTTGAGGAACGCAAGATGCAATACCTTTACAGCCAGGAAGGTGAGTTTTACTTCATGGACGTAGAAAACTACGAACAGTCGTTCCTTACCGAGGACCAGGTAGGGGATGCACGAAACTACCTCAAAGACAACATCGAAGTCGACATCCTCTTCTTCAACAACAAACCCATAGGAATTACGTTGCCCAATTTCGTCGACCTCGAGGTTGTCACGGCCGATCCCTGGGTTAAGGGTGATTCCGTTTCCGGGGATAGTAAGCCGGTCACTCTGGAAACAGGGTACACCTTGCGAGTGCCACCGTTCATTGAGGAAGGCAACAAGGTAACCGTTGATACTCGGACCGGGGAGTATGTTACCCGGCTCAAGGGATAACGCCCTCCCGGCTGAAGGGCCTCTCCTGGCCTCCAGGAAGTCCAATCTATGGTTGCGGGCCAGGATCACCCAGGCCATGAGGGCCTTTTTCGTTGGCAGGGGATACCTTGAAATTGAGACCCCTTACCTGATCCCTGCCCCCACTCCGGAAACTCACATTGATCCCATTGAGACCGAAGCAGGGTTTCTCCATACCTCGCCCGAACTGTGCATGAAGCGGCTCCTCGCAGCGGGTTACCCGAAAATCTTCCAGATCTGCAAATGCTTTCGCAAGGGAGAAAGGGGGGAGCTCCACCTCCCGGAGTTTACACTTCTCGAATGGTACCGTGCGGGGATCGATTACAGGGCCATCATGGAGGAGTGCGAGCACATGCTCCGCCATCTTGCCCTCCATCTGACCAATGAAGAACGTATCGACTACGCAGAAGCAGGGATCAGCTTGGAAGGACCATGGGACTGGATATCCGTCCGTGAGGCCTATGAATGGTACGGGCCCTGCACAATGGAAGAGGCCCTGCATCAGGGCATATTCGACGAAGTCATGGTTAAGGACATTGAACCCCGCCTTGGGAAGGGAAAACCCGCTTTCCTCTACGACTACCCGGCACAGCATGCAGCCCTGGCGCGGATAAAGGAAGATGACCCGAGCCTTGCCGAGAGGGTCGAGCTGTATATAGGGGGGCTGGAGGTGGCAAACGCCTTTACGGAACTCACAGACGCTGAAGAACAGAGGAGGAGATTCCAAGAGGAACGTCGGCACAGGAAAAAAGAAGGAAGACCCACTTACCCTTTGCCCGAAAAATTCCTCTCTGCCCTCCCATCCATGCCTCCGTCCGCCGGAATCGCCCTCGGAGTGGACAGACTCACCATGATCTTTGCAAATGCTCCAGATATCAACGATGTGGTAGCCTTTACACCGGAAGAACTCTGAAGGATGAGGAGGCCCTGATCTCCCTCGATGCGGACTGAGCCCTCTGATTTCTTTTCAGCCTGTGGGCATTCCGTGGGTTCCCCATTGGGAGAGACCCCAACTTGAATGGACCTTCGCCCTCTCCATGGGTGAGGGAGCCGTTTATTTGAACTTGCCAAATTGAATATTTCTGATATATTATAGTTATCTATAATCATCGGTCATCTATGTAACTCTACCTTCTGCTATCTTAAAAAAAAGAAGGGACAGTTTATTTACTGGATTCTTGATTCTCTGAAATATGTTAACCCTATTGGCCAAACTGTCCTTTTGGTGACGCTCCGCCGGCAGGGGCCGGGGGCATCTGTAGAAAGAACAAGCGCAACTGCGCCGAAGCCAACCAGGCTTCACCCTGGGGGTTGCGCCGCATTCGCCCGTCGTCATCCCTCCTCGTGCTTCCGCACGGGGCATCCTGGCGAAGGCGAGTGAAAGGTCCATCCAAGACTCTTTGACAGGATGCCTGAGCTGTTCTAGCCCGTTCGATCTACAAACAGGACGCTCGGAATATGTCGCGAATACCTGAACAAGGGGGCTTATTATGAAGAATATTGCTACGATAATACTCTCCGTAGTCCTTGCCGCTTCAATTATTGGTGGTGTTGTCCTCTATAAGCAACAGGCCGATACCAAGGAGGCTCTCCAGTCGAGTGAGAAAAAGGCCTCCGACCTGAACGAAAGGGTCAAGCAACTCACCGCTGAGTCCGCCCTCCTCCGAAATCAAATCCGGGAACTTGAAGAGAGCCTCAAGAAGACGGAAGAATCGGCCAGATCCATAGAAACCGAATTCTCTTCCAAGGATATCAGAATAGCTGAACTGGAAAAGGAAAAGGCACGGTTCGAAAAGGAACTCTCTGAACTGAGGGCCGACTACGAGACACTTATTGCGGATCTCAAAGAGCTCAAGAGGACCAGGGAACGGCTGTCTGCCCTGGAAAAAGAACTTGATGAAAAGGATCAGCGCCTCCGCCGACTTGAAGAGAAGCTCCAGATGTTGGAAAGGCAATATTCGGAGGAAAAGGAGGCCAACAAGGTCCTGAAGGCCCAGCTCCTGGAAAAGGGGGAATTGATTTCAGGGCTACAGGAAAAGATCAAGAAGTCAGACGAAGGCATCAAGGCCCTCGAAGAACAAATCGCCGAGTCCAACGCCAGTATCCAGGCCCTCAAGCACCGGACCGATGAACTGGGACGGGAAAAATCCATGGCCCAAAAGAGGGCCGAAGAGCTGGAGACCAAACATCGGGCCCTCCTTGCAGATAACAGGAAGGAATTGGAGATGGCAAAAGACCGCCTCAGACAATTGGAAGAGAAACTCCCCATGTTGGAAAAGCACTATTCGGAGGAAAAGGAGGCCAACAACGCGCTGAAGGCTCAACTCCTGGAAAAGGGGAAGATGATTTCGGGACTCCAGGAAAAGATTAAGATGTCGGACGAAGCCGCGAAGGCCCTTGAAGGACAGATCGCCGAGTCCAACGCGAGTATCCAGGCCCTCAAGAACCGGATCGACCAATTGGGACAAGAAAAATCCGTGGCACAAAAGCGGGCCCATGAGCTTGAGACCAAATACCAGGCCCTCCTCGCGGATAACAGGAACGAACTGGAGATGGCCAAGAATCGGTTGAAGAACATGGAGGAGGATTTTGAGAATCTGAGATCCGCCTACGAGACCCTGGTGAAAGACCTCATGGAGTTGAAGAAGGCTAAGGAGCAACTTCCACAGCTCGAGAAATCAATCGTGTTGAAGGACCAGGCCCTCTCGGAATTGAATGAAAAGCTTCAGGGCCTGGTGCGCCAGTATCAAAGAGAAAAGGCCATCAACGATGATCTAAAAAAGGATCTCTCCACAAAGGGGACCCTGGTCAAGGCCCTCCAGGACAAGCTTCAAAGTTCCCAGGCGAAACTTCTTCAGCTCGAGCAAGAGATCAACAAGTGCAAATATGATATCTCTGGAATTCAAGAAAGGCTGGCCGGCCTCAACAGGGAAAGGTCCCTTGCCGAGAAAAAGGTGGTGGCCCTCCAGGCAAAGTATGAGAGCCTGCTCGCAGATATCGACGAGCTGGAAAGGGCCAGGAGCCGCATCCATGAACTCGAAAGACTGTTGCAGACCAAGAACGAAATGGTCGCAGGGCTGGAACAGGCAGTAAGGTCGTCCAAGGAAGAAATCGCCCGCCTCAACAGTGTCATATCAGGGGACAAGATCACCATTGACAGGCTCAAACGCCAGCAGATGGAACTACTGCAGGAGACGGAGCTGACGAAGACGGAACTGGACCGAATGAAAAGCACCTACGATGCGCTCATATCCGACCTGAAACAACAGATCACCAATAAGGAAGTCACTATAGAGAAATTCCAAAAACGGATATCCGTCACCTTCGTGGACCGTATCCTGTTTGACTTCGGCAAGGCCTCCATTTCTCCCGAGGGCAGGTCCGTGCTGAAGAAAGTCGGCAATATCCTGAAGGGTGTCAAGGACAGGACGATCAGAGTGGTGGGACACACAGATGACGTCCCCATTAGCCCCGAGTTCCGGTGGAAATTCCCTTCCAACTGGGAACTGTCGGCAGCCCGGGCTGCTTCTGTGGTCAGGTACTTTCAGAAGGAGATCGGCTTGGATCCCAGGAACTTGGAGGCCGTGGGTCGCGCATTCTATGATCCCGTTGCCAGCAATGACACTCCAGAGGGGCGGGCTCAGAACAGGAGAGTCAACATCATCATCGGCCCCAAGTTCAGGTGACGTTTCCAAGTCAGAGCAGAAAGAGGTCGGTCTTTCAAAGGCCCCTCTCAAGGTGCCTAGTCTCTCCAAGGCTATGTGCGCACAGCCTTCAACGAGCCGGGGGTAGATTCTGGCGTGTCTAGACAGTAAAAGGGGGGCTCAAATGATCGATTTCAAGATAACGAGATCGAGCTGGTCGGATGCGTCTTTCGCCTGGTCCGAAACCTTTGCAATGGCGTTGAGGCATAGCTTCAAATGGATCTTATGGCTGTAGTCAATGGTGGTCATGGTGAAGATTGCCTTGGTCAAATCCCACTCGATACGATCCACGTCAGACTCCTTCAGTCCAACCTCCTTTGCGTGTTGACGCGATACCTCCACAGGACATTCCCCCTTGAGAAAACACATAACAGCATGTTTCAGAGGTTGGATAATTCCCAGGGATTCTTGGACAGCGGAAAGAAACATAACTCGCAAGGAGTCGGGGATCTTTGGCCGCTGATTCAAGAAAAAATCACAACACTCTTCACCTGCGTTGGCCACTTCATCCACGCTCTCTACGAGTCTATAGATATCCTCCCGCAAACGCGGAAGATAAGCCCCTGAGTAAAGCTCATCACGGATCTTGTAACGAATGATATCCGCCTGTGTCTCAATGGCATCTACCTGCTTGGCCAAAACCTTGGCTTCTTTTATGTCATCGGACAGGTATTCCTTAATGGTCTTGATGCCCAGATTGAGACATTCTTCAACGGTGTCCGAATGCTTAATCAGCAGTTCAATCACCTTTTTTTCTTTTTGAAAGAAGAACATCCCATTCCTCCACGAGAAATTTCCGTATATCATATTTGCTTACTCATGGCCGGGCGGCCAGTTTGCCATTTAATACAACGGTCCAGATCAAATGGCAACCACAATCCTCATCAACAAGTAGGCCATGACCCCGCTGAAAACCGGGGTAGCTACCCATCCTGCCACGATTTCCAAAAGGATCTTTTTTCTCAAGGTTTGAGACCTCTTAATGATCCCAATCCCTGCAACTGCCCCGACGATCGCCTGTGAGGTGGAAACCGGAACCCCAACCTGTGTAAATAAGTGTGTGGTTATGGCCGCTGAGAGTGTTGAAATGAAGGCAGAGAAATTGTCCAGTTCCACTATTCTTCTTCCTATGGTGTACATCACCTTTTTGCTATAGGTTAAAACGCCGGAGGCAATTGCCATGCTTCCAATAAGGGAGGCCTCCAGTGGACCCAGCAGCCCGGAACCCACGTACACTCCCGTCACATTTGCCACGTTGTTGGAACCGAGCGCATAGGCACCATAACACCCGCTGGCAAGAAGCGCGAGGTAGATAACCCCGCTCCGTAATCGGATATTCAAGAGGTGTCTTTGAAAAAAGCGACCGACCGAGGGGTACAGAATAGCTGTAAAGAAGACGCCGCCCATAGGTGTGAGTACCCAGCATATCAAAACCTTGTAAAGCTTTACCAGGCTGGGTATTCCAGTAAATATCCCTACCCCTAGGACACCTCCCATGATGGCCTGTGAAGCGGAAACCGGAATCGAAAGGTAGGAGAAGAAGCCCATGCAAAGGCCTGCAGAAAGAGTCGCCAAGAAGGCCCCAGTTACCGTCATCTTTGACATCTCTCCGACAGTATCCATGCTCTTGTAGCCTTCGAGCACAGCCCCGACCACGACAAACAGGGACGTCAAGAGGATTGCTGTTCGGTACTTGATAACGTTCGAAGCGACTGCCGTACCAAATATGTTGGCCGAGTCGTTACTTCCCAACCCCCAGCCGAGCAATAAACCGCCAATCAAGGACCACATCAACCTGCCCCAAAAGAGAGTAAGTGTCCAGGCAACCATGTTGCGCAGGGTTTGAACGCTGTCTAATACCTATCTGAGAAATCCTGGTAATGTCAATGTCAAAGGGGGAACGTAGGCTATTGCGAGTGCCATAATGAATAGAATAGCAAGAAACGGCATTAGTGGTCTGAGCAGTTGTGACACGGGCACACCGCTGATCCCAGAACCGATGTAAATGGTCAAGGCGACCGGAGGTGTGACGTGTCCTATGGCTACGGAAACCACCAATACCAGCCCGAAATGAACAGGATCAACACCGAAGCTGCTGGCAACGGGCGTCAAAATCGGCGTCAAAATAATCGTTGCCGCCGCCGGAGTGAAGAATGTCCCTCTCTCTTTTTGATCTGCATATCCCTTGATTTCAGACCCAGTACCGTCCTATATTCTCTGAATAGAAGCCCCCGCTTTCCGCGACCGAGGGGGCGGCCCTGGAGACTCTCATGGAGCCATTGCTGGTAGAGATCAAGCAGGACAGGCCGGGGTTTGACCGGTTCATCGGATCCTGGGTATGCCTGGGAAATCTAAATGTTGCCATTGACGTGGGTCCTTCAAACTCGGTCCACCGACTGATCCGGTCTCTCCTGGAACGGGGCATTGAAAGAATCGACTTCGTTCTCCTGAGCCATATCCATCTGGATCACGGGGGAGGTCTTGCAGAATTCCTGGATCAGTTCCCCATGGCCCTGGCGGTCTGCCACCAAAAAGGAATGAGGCATCTCATCGAGCCCTCCAAATTGTGGGAAAGCAGCAGGAAAGTCCTGGGAGACATGGCTCACCTTTATGGGGAGCCGAGACCTGTTCCTGCTGAAAGAATCCTCCCCCATACAGAACCCGGGATAGACGGCCTGGAGATTATTGAGACGCCGGGGCACGCCCCACACCATCTCAGTTTCCTTTATGAAGACCACCTCTTTGTCGGGGAGGCAGGCGGAAACTACTTCTCCTTGGGGGAATCCGACTATCTTCGGCCTGCAACCCCTCCCCTCTTCTACCTTGAAAACGCCCTTGAAAGCCTGGAGCTTATCCTGGAAAAGAAACGCCTTCCTATCTGCTATTCCCACTTCGGTAGGGCCGATGACTCCCACGAAATGCTGAAAAGGTCCATGGAACAATTACTCCTCTGGAAGGACGTCATTTCAGGAGAAGGGAGAAGGGGCAAGGGGTTGATTGAGAAAAAATGTGTGGATCTCCTCCTGGCCAAAGATCCAAACCTGGAGGCCTTTGGATCAATGCCTGTCCCCGTGCAGCAGAGGGAGCGCTGGTTCCTATTAAACTCCATTAAAGGCTACCTGGGATACTTCAGCTCCCTCGAAAACTAGCAAGGATTCCCGTTTCCCTTTTCTCCATACCCCCCTTCGCCCGGGGCCTCGATTCGCGGGATATCTCCCCTTCTCAGCTTGGCGAAAAACTTCCCAGGCATGACCTCTTTGACACCGTCCCTGATAATGACATTTCGAGACCTTTGCATTACTCTACGAGAGTCGTTGGTGAGCATCGGTTACGCATGGGGGCTTCGAAAATTTGGGCGGTTCCCTCCGGCTTTGGAGTGAGGCAACCATGTCGTTAGACACTGAGCCAGTCGAGTGTGTTGCCGTTTCCGAAAAGGGTTTCTCAAAGGTCTCATTTCTCCGCACGGCACGGGCAGGATCCGATGGGGTAGAAATCACCTTGTAGACCCCCCAATCCTCACCTTCCTTGAAGACGAAATCCGTGAAGGTGCCCCCAGTATCTACGCCTATGATAACTATGTCCCTCTCCCTAACATTGCCTTGACATGTCTGCAAAATACTATTATTGTTGATACTAAATTGCAATAGGAGATTTCAATGGGAGAAGAAATCGATCTCTTCAGGGCATTCATTTCCAAACGGGGACTCCGGAACACCCCTGAAAGAGAAGAAATCATACGAGAGATATTTTCCTGTAATGACCACTTTGACGTGGACGAACTGTACTTGAGGATGCGAAACAAGGGCAGCAGGATCTCAAAGGCTTCCATATACAGGAATATACCCTTGATCATGCAATGCAACCTGATAAGGGAGGTATGGCATGAGGACGGGCACATGCACTATGAGCCTATTTACGGGCAGGGGCACCATTGTCATCTCAGGTGCCTGAAGTGCGGCACCGTCATAGAGTTCTACGACGAAGAACTGGGAAAGGTCGAGAAACGGCTCGAGAGGAAGTTTGATTTCGAGATCATAGAACACAGGCTCGATGTAACCGGGCATTGCTCAGAATGCCGCGACAACAGGACTCGGAGAGGAGAACACGTCAGCCATGACAAATAAGCAACTTGAAAAGGCCAACTTCCGCGCCCTCATAGAAAACGACGGAATTGGCTATGTAGAGGAACGACTTAATATTATTGATGTTTTTCTGGACACGGAAGAACATGTGACCCTTGAAGACCTGTTGCGTCTCCTAAAAGAGAGGGGGTACGATTATGAGCCGGAATTTGTCAGGCAATGTATGAATCGGTGGGTAGAGCGAGGTTTCGCTCAAAAGAAGGTTTTCGAAGGGCAGCCTCCGCGCTATGAACACCACCACCTCGGCAAACACCACGATCACCTTATCTGCACCAAGTGCGGCAAGATCGCAGAATTCGACAATGAAGAGATGGAAAGACTTCAGGTGAAGATCGCCGCCATGGAAGGCTTCCACGTCCTCCAGCATAAGATGGAGATTTATGGGCTCTGTGCCGACTGCATGCAAGAAAGGGGGCCCATGATGCCCCTTTCCATGGCCAAGCAAGGGGAGACGGTGGTGGTCGGCGAGATTATGGGAGGGAAGGATGCCCGTTCAAGGCTTGCATCCATGGGTATAAGGCCAGGGGATAGCTTGGAAGTCATAAACAACAACGGTCTGGGAAGACTCATTGTCGGGCATAGCAATACTCGGCTTGCCCTGGGAAGAGGAATCGCCCGAAAGGTCCTGGTATCACCTGAACCACAAAACTAGCCTCTCTCCGGGGATGTTGATTTGTAATTCAGTAAGTTCACCACTATGGGGGAATTACTGAATTACAAATCAACGTCCCCGAGTTTGGCCCTGGTCTTTTCCCTTAACCACTGGTACCAGGACTCCATCCCCTGCCCGGTCTTGCACGATAGCTCAAAGATACTCAGGGCCGGATTGATCTTCAGAGACTCCCGGGTGATCCTTTCCAGACTCGTATCCACATAGGGCAGCAGGTCAACCTTGTTTACGAGGAGGACCTCGGATTCCCTGAACATAAGGGGATACTTGGACGGCTTATCATCCCCCTCTGTAACACTCAGTATCATGACCTTACAGTCCTCGCCCAGCTTGAATTCTGCCGGGCAGACAAGGTTCCCCACATTCTCCACGATCAACAGCTCCAGCCCCTCAAGATCGAACTCCTTCAAGGTGTCCCTTATCATGTTGCCGTCTAAATGGCAGGCCCCTCCCGTATTTATTTGCACCACAGGGATGCCCTTCTTGGCAATTCTCTCCGCATCTTCGGAGGATTGGATGTCTCCTTCGATAACTCCCATCTTCAACTCATCCTTGAGGGCATCTATCGTCCGTTCGAGGAGGGTCGTCTTTCCAGCTCCGGGGGAACTCATGAGATTGATTACCAATGTGCCGGACCCGTCAAACAGATCCTTGTTCTGTCGGGCTATGCGCTCATTAGCCTCGAGTATGTCCCTGACAACGGTTATCTTCATCTGTTCATTACCTCTGGATTCTCAGACACCCTTCCCTATTCCACCTCGATTTCCACGATGGAAAGGTCTTGACCCGAAATCGTCTCGATCTCCCTGTTGCCGCAGTAAGGGCAGGCAAATTCGAAGTTCTCGATGGGGAAATCCCTGTCACAAGGGTGACAGTATCCGCGCAAGGGGACTATATCCATATCAAGCCGTGCCCCCTCCATCTCTGTTCCCTCCGTAATCACATGAAAACAAAAAGAAAGTGCCTGGGGGACGACCGCTGATATCTCCCCAATATGGAGTCGGACGGACTTCAGGGCTCTTGCATTGTTCTTAGACATCTCATCCCTGATAATATCCACAAGGCTCTCTGCAATAGACATCTCGTGCATCTGGTAGACTCAGCCGGAAAGCATGGTCTCGGCCTCCAAGACAGCACCGGGAGTTTCTGAAGACCTCCAGGCCGGAAGACGGGTGGTCACCAACAGAGCCGCAGGCGATTCCCCGGCGGCTCTTGACCTTACGCATCTAGTTTTCGTACTCTGACCTTTGCAGCCGTCTCTATGTTGAGACTCACCGGGTCAACGTGGTCCAGGTCGCAGGCCATGAGCGCATCGAAATGGGTCCCCTTGCCCGTTGCGATGGGCATGGATCGCGTCCAATGACCGCTGCATGCCGCTATGCCTACCGTCCGGGGATGCTGGCCTTCCATGAGCTTCACCGTCCCGCTGGCCCTGCCTCCCGTGGAAGATTCCAGTTCGATCAGGTCTCCATCCGCCAGCCCCTTCTTTCTGCCCGTATCCGCGTTCATTGTAATATTATACGTGTACGGATTCATTTCGCTTGCCTCATTCAACCAGGGCTGTTCCATGGTGTGAGACCCGGTGTGGAGAATATCCCTGTAGGAAAAACAGTAGAGATCGTATTCAGAATCCCCCACTTCGTGGATCGAGCATGGGAACCATGAGATCAAGGGTGTGTATTGCTCCAATCTGACCTTTATCCCGGCCTCTTGAGTTATCTCCCTGACCTTTTCCCCGATGTCAACCATATATTCCAGATATATGACATGTCTTGCGTCAATGAAAGGCCTCCAGTAGGCTTCTTCAACCTTCTTTGGCCACTTGATAAAACCGTGCTTCCTGAAATACTCCCATCCCTTCTCCTCGCCAAAGAAATGCTTGAGGACCCTGTCGCATATTTCCGTCTGGCCTAACCTCTCCTCCGGACCCAGCCTATGGGCGTCGTCAAAGTCGCAAAACTTGTTATAGAAGCCGTTAACCCGGGGCGTCTTTCCCAATCTATCCAGTATGTCTCTTACCACCTCGCCCATATAGCGTCTCTCGGGCAAGGGCTCCACCACAGGTTGAATGACGTGGTAGCACCAATCATCCATCCCAAAGGCATGGTTGAAATTAAAGGCATAGCCTTCAACCCACGAGGGCTCCTCCAAATAGCAGGTGTCAGGCAGGACAATATCCGCAAAGCCCTCGGTCAATTCGTTGTTAAAGAGTTCCCAGACTACTATAAACGGCATCTTCTTTAGCGTCTCAGCCGTTACCTCGGGGTTGGCCAGGCTCATTATGGTATTGCACCCGTGGCTGAGCAATACCTCAAAGTTGTGCTTGATGCCCAGTTTCTTCCAAAGCTCCTCCTGGTCACTGGACCCGAAGACAAAGGTGAAGGGAGCCAGGGTGAATATGTCCTGCAGCGAGGGATCATTGGCCCTGTGGGGGAGATGGGGAGGCCAGGGACCGTGAAGGCGTGTGTAGAAATTATCTGTCTCTATCATACCATCCACGCCCTTGTAGGGCTCGAACCCAAGCCTTCCGGTTTCCGGGTAGCCGAGGCACCTCGCAGGCCATCCCAAGGCGCCCCCGGGCACATCGCAATTCCCCACGACGGCATTCAGCATGGAAACCGCGAGGCACGTATGGTGTGAGTTCTCGTGGCCTTGCCCCCCCCTGAAGAGAACCGCAGCAGCCGGTCTGTAAGGGAGTTCATGGCCCTGGACCTTGATGGTAGCGCCGATCTTTGCCGCCTCGAGGAATTCACGAGCAATGCGCCTTATCGTGTCAGCCGGTACGCTACTTACCCTTGAGGCGTAATCAGGCGTGTAGGTCTTCAAATGATCCTTGAGGAGTTGAAATCCCGGTTTGCACTTGATCCCGCTTACCTCAAACTCGCCGTGGATCGCATACTCACCTATGGTGGGGTCGTCGTAGACCTTTGCCTTGTTTTCCGATGCGTCCCAGACCAGGGGTTTGTTATCTTCGCCGCCGCCAACCGCCGGGACCGGCGGTCCCATCCCCAGGAAGCCCGGCACCATCACGGGTTTTTCCATCGGCCCCTTCTCCCTGACATATCTTCCATCCGGTCCCACGAGATAGGGGCCGTTTGTCTTCAAGGCAACATAATTCTCATCATACACGCCGATTTCGTTAATAATGATATTGGCCATTGCCAACACCACCGCAGCGTCTGTTCCAGGTATGATCGGTATCCATTCAGAGGCCTTTCCGCCTGCAAAGTTGCATATGGGATCGAACACCACCAGTTTCATCCCCCTGCTCTTGGCCTCTGCCGCCAACCGCGCGGTTATCATTGCCGAATGTCCCGATCCATGTCCCTTGCTGGCCCCGAAGTATATGGCATAATCACAGAGCCTGAAGTCGGGGACATGGGACCAAGAGGCATGAATCATGCCCGTGTTTTCATGGGCGCCATTACCACAATGGAGCCCTCCACCGCCAGGCCAGCCGCATGGTGCCCCCTTTTCCGAGGAAAGACCTACCGCGAGGGGGAAGAGGAAATCCGTCGTATTCCGCATGGGTCGACAGGTCGTCCCCTGAATCAGGATCTTCTTGGGATCATCCTCTATGACGTCACGGAGCTTGTTCACGATCTCTTCTATTGCATCGTCCCATGATATCTCTTTCCATTTTGGGTCAACATGTAGCCCCTTTTCAGGATTCGTCCTCCGCAATGGCCTGTTCAGTCTGTTCGGGTCGTAGAGGACCTGCAGTCCCGAGGAGCCCTTTCCGCACAATCCACCTTCCGGACCGAGACTGGATTCAGGAACTCCTTCGATCCTAACGGCAACGCCATTGACGCGTCGAACCCTGATCCCGCATTGAGCATAACACCTCCCGCACTGGCTATGAAGGATCACATCCTCTTTGATATTGGCACGTTCAAGCATCCATCATCCTCCCTGAATATCTCCTAGGCGCATGTTCCTGCGATTGACCGCCCCGTCCTTGCAGAGATTTGACCAAGCCCTTCTGTGGTGAGTTCCATGAACTGGCGGTCATTCCCTCAAGATGTATTCATCCGCCGAGATAGGCCTCTCTCACATATTGATCATCCGCCATGTCCCTGGCGGGGCCTTCCCTCGTTATCCGGCCTACTTCCAGGATATAGCAGTAGCCCGCAATGCTTAAGGCCATTCTCGCATTTTGCTCAACCAGGACAATGCTTATTCCCTCGGCATTGATATCCTTGATGATCTTCTCCACCTGCTCCACCAACAGGGGGGACAATCCCATGCTCGGTTCGTCCATGAGCAGTAACCTGGGCATAGCCATCAGGGCGCGGGTTGTAGCGAGCATCTGCTGCTCTCCTCCGCTGAGACTTCCCGCGGGCTGTTGCCTCCTTGCCTTGAGGGCAGGGAAATGCTCATAGATCTTTTCCAGATCCTCCTGGATTTTCTTTTTGTCTTTCCTCAGGTAGGCGCCCATCTCAAGGTTTTCCAGGACCGTCATTGTCGCAAAGACACGCCTCCCTTCGGGGACGTGAGCTATACCCATTTTGACAATCTCATGGAGCGGCAACCCAACGAGTTGTCTTCCTTCAAAAAGGATCTCTCCCGAGCTGGGTCGCTTGAGACCGGAGACGGTCCTCAGAACAGTCGTCTTACCGGCCCCGTTTGCGCCGATGAGGGTTACGATCTTTCCTTCGCCGAGGTTGAGAGAGGCGTCCTTTATGGCATGGGCCTTGCCGTAATGGACATTCAAGTTCTTAATCTCAAGCAGCATGAGTACCGGCCCCCTCTTTTCCCAGATAGGCCTCTATGACCTCCCTGTTTTCCCTGATCTCCCGGGGTCTTCCCTCCGCTATCTTCTTGCCGTAATTCAATACCACTATCCTGTCACAGAGGCTCATAACCGCCTTCATATCATGTTCAACGACCACGATTGTCATCCCCCGTTCTCGGAGCTGGTCTATGAGTCGAATCATATTCTCCGTCTCTTGGGGGTTCATCCCTGCAACGGGTTCGTCCAACAAGAGGAGGGCAGGATTACTTGCAAGGGCTACGCACAGACCAAGGACCCTTTGATAACCATGTGGCAAGTTGCTGGCAAGCATGTCTTTCTGGGATCCAAGTCCCAAGAACTCGACTATCTCCATTGCCTTCCCCATTATCTCCTTGCTCTCTCTTCTGGCGGCCGGGGTGTGCAAAAACTGACCCAATAAGCCCGTCCTGTAACTCAGATGAAAGCCCGTAAAGACGTTTTCAAGAACTGTGGATTCCATGAACAGAACAGTCTGCTGAAAGGTCCTGCCAATGCCCCTTCGGGCTATTTCATGGGCATGCAATCCGGTGATTAACTCCCCCTTGAACCTGGCCTCCCCGCTGGTTGGTGGGATAAAGCCGTTGATCAGGTTGAACAGGGTCGTCTTCCCGGCCCCGTTTGGACCGATGAGCCCGAGGATCTCGGATTCTTTCACAGCCATGTCCACACCGTTCACGGCTGCCAGACCCCCGAAATATTTTGTCATTCCTTTGAGTTGCAACAGGGGCATGGAAGACCTCCGTCCTTTGTCCTTCTAACCGGCATCGCCATCAGCCAGGCCGAGACCTCCTCATTTCCTGCCCAGCTTCCCGGCAAGCTGAGGGATTCTCCGGGGAAGGCTCAATATACCACCAGGCAAGAAAATGACGATCATGATGACCAAAATGGCAAAGAATATGGGCTGAAATTGCTCAGCCACCCTAAGAGATTCCGGCAAGAACACCATGATGCCGGCCCCGATGATGGGACCTGCAATGAAGAAACTGAGTCCGCCAAGCAGGGCGTACATCTGCACGTAGATGGACAGGAGAAAGCTGAAGGTGTTTGGTACCAAAAGGTTTTGGTACTGAGAGTAGAAGGCCCCGGCCACACCCGCAAAGAAACAGGCAATGGTGGCCGCCGCCAATCTGTACCGATAGACGTTGATACCCTGAGCTTCTGCCAATGGCACACTCGAGCCGATCGCACTCCAAGCACGGCCTATCCTGGACTTATAGAGGGCATTGAATACAACGATATTCAGACTCAGCAAAATCACCACCAAGTAATAGTTTGAGATCTTGCTGTAGAAAAAGTATGATCCAATGAAGGCACTCGGTATGTCCAATATCCCTTCCCACCCCCCGAAGAATTCTACGGTGCCCAGGACCTCCATCACAATAAAGCTTGAAACAAGACTCATACCAAAGAAAACCAAGGGGCCTCCCCTTAGGGCCGCGGAAAAGAGAATGAACGCGAAAAGGGCCGAGGCGACTCCTGAAATGGGCAGTGTGAGCCAAAAGGATATCCCCATCTTTGTGACCAGCAGGGCCGACGTATAGGCTCCCACCGCAAAGAATCCCGCCTGGCCGCAGGTGATGAGACGGTTCTTCCACATCATGCTGAACCCCATGCCCAACATACTATACATGGCCACGTAGATAACAAGGTGCAGGAAGTAGTTGCTCTTTACGACCAGGGGCAAGAAGATAGCCCCTATGGCCAGGGCAAGGAGCAAAGGGCTTTTTATTCTATTCTTCATCAGCACGATTTTCTACTCCGGCAGTGCCAGGGGTCGGCCCAGGAGCCCGCCCGGCCTGAAGAACAGGAGGGGAAGCATACAGAATAGGAGCAGCAGCTCGTTGTAACTCCCCACCAGTTGGTACCCGAAACTCTCGATCAGCCCTATCAGGAATGCGGCCAGCAATGCCCCTGGCATACTGCCC
Source organism: Deltaproteobacteria bacterium (assembly GCA_019308745.1). Taxonomy (GTDB): domain Bacteria; phylum Desulfobacterota; class DSM-4660; order Desulfatiglandales; family HGW-15; genus JAFDHO01. Next base: position 11,012 of record JAFDHO010000026.1, on the reverse strand, counting down.
ATTCCTCCGATGATGATAACGAGCAGTATCTTGATGAAGATCCCATGGCCCATGTCTGCCGTAGCCCCAAGCACCGGGACAACCAGGGCCCCCGAGATCCCGGCAAGGCCGCAACCGAGGGCCATGGTGATCATGAAGATCTTTCTTGCATTAATGCCCTGTAACCCTGCGACCTCCTGATCTTCGGTAACCGCGCGCATGGCCTTGCCGATCTTCAGTTTCATAGAATAGTGCAAAAGGATGATAAGCCCTATGCCCATGAAGATCAGGAGCAGCTTGTCATTTCCCACAATGATCTTTCCCATTTCCAGGCGGCCTTTGACGACCGAATACATGAATCTGTCTGTCTTGCCGAAGGTTATGACGGCCGTTTGCCTCACAATGGTCGCAAAGGCAATGGTTGCCAAGACCGTATGGAAAAACCCGCCATAGGTGTATCTGATAACGAACCTATAGAGGATAACACCGAGGAGTGCCATCGTAAACAGGGAGGCGATAATACCGAAGAGGTAGTTTAGGTGAAGTACTTCGCAGACCCCAAAGGTGACAAATGCGCCCATCATGTAGAACTCACCCTGGGCAAAATTGAAGATCTTCATGGTACCCAGGACGAGGGTAAAACCTGCGGCCACGACCGCATAGATCCCGCCGATAGCTATGCCGTTTACAAGGCATTGAAGAAACAGTGCCGGGTCCATTTTCTACCTCATTCCGTTATTTCATGACCACTGAAGTGCTTATTGTTCCTCCCGGGGAACGCCCCTGGGATATCCGGATGAAAACAGAATTCAGGGCCGAAATGCCATCCTCCCTGACTGTCCTGACGAGGGCGACTTGCATGTGGAACCTCCCTCCGAACGCCTCGTGGAGAGAGGCTCCAGGGCAACGCCCATCTCCCGGTGAGATCACTGCACGCCGTAGAGCTTTTCGAGGCCATAGGCCTTCAGAGTCTTTCTATAATTCTCATCCACGGAGACCTGCTTCAGTATCACGAATTTCCCGTTCCTTATGATGCCCGGGAACTGCTCGCCCACGGAATCGCATGTCCTGGGGTTCTTCTTGTCCGGCCTGGCGACGAATCTTCCCTTGCTGTAAAGGGTAGAATACTCCATGCCGTCCAGGGCCTTTCTGAGGTCATCCACATCCAGGCTGTCTGCCTTCTCTATGGCCTGCATGAGAATGAACCACCCGGCTATCCAGTTGGTGGCATCGGTCTCCCAGACACCGTACTTCTTTTCATAGACGTCACACAGGTCGAGGACCCACCTTTCCGTGCGATAATCCCTTGGGTCCTTGAACCCGCCCACGGCGCCTTGAATGGCTTCAGGCCCCACCTTGTCAAGAATCTCCCGATAGGCATCGGCCATGTTGTTGAAGATGACCCCTCCCTTGTAGCCCACATCATACAGGGCCTTGGCAAGGAGTAAGGTGGGAGCTCCCCCCGGGGTTGTTCCTGTGTCCACAAACCCCGGGTTTATGGACTTTATCTTCGTCGCGAAGGGCGTGTAGTCACTCGTCCCCCTCTTCCAGAAGAGGTTGTCGAGTATCTTGACGCCTAGATTCTTGTAGACCCGACTGTTCTTCTTGGTAGCCCCTCGGCCCGTAATGTCGTCCGGGTTGATCTGGACCACCGTCATGGGCAGGCCTCTCCTCTGGAATTCTTCGAGGAATACGACCTGCTGCCCCGCCAGCCAAAATAGAGACGGGGACCGGTAGTAATAATGCCACTGGGGCTCCATGGTCTTCTCCGTCATGCCGTTTCCGATTTGAAGCACCTTGTTTGTCTCTGCCACCCTGAGGGTTGCAACGATTGGCGCTGACCCCCACTGGCAGATGATATGTTTCACCTTATCCTGGTATATCAGCCTTTCTGCGGCCGCACGTCCTGTGTCCGCGCTGTATTCATCATCATAGGATATGATTTGGACTCGATACCTCTGTCCTTTCACGACCAGACCGCCCGAATTATTGAGCCTCTCAGCAAGGAGTTCAAGCCATTTCTTGATCTGAATGCCTTCTTTTGTCTTCAGGGGCACGGTATTGCCGAGCTTCAGCACTTTGGTGGCTGCAGATGCAGGCCCGCCGGCAAGCGGAGCCACGGCAAACGCAAGGACTACGATCAACAGGACAACGACTCGTAATTTCTTCATTGGATGCCTCCTTTCATAATCATTAGAGGTTTAGGGATGGGGAAATTGTTCACTCCACTTAAACGTCTGAAGGTTACAAGGACTTACTCCGCGCTCTCACCGCATGATGCCAGGGCCCTTCGCACAACCCATACTGATCGAGGTGGTCTGACTCACCTCTTTACAGGCTGTTGCCCAAAACGCGAAAACACTGGTGGATAGAGCCCCTTGGGAGGTCTTTTCACAAGGCTCAATCAAATTCCTCCCAGACATTCAGAACGGCACCAAACATTCAACAGAAGGCCTCAATAGCCCCAAAAGGGCATCTCCACCGGAGCCTCTCCCTTCTGTGCCTGCCCGGAGACGACTGTGAGAGTTATGGGGGCGTACAGAAGCTGAGGTCGAGTATTGAGCCTTGTGAAAAGACCTCCCAAGGGGCTACAGGGTGCTTTCATGGAGCCCATTCGGGAACAAAACACATAAAATGATTTGGGCAACAGCCTGCTTAGGGCAAATTCCTGTCGTCAAGTCTGTCTCCCGGTCAAAGGCCCTTTCCCGGCAGGGACAGGACATCATTCCCCTACGGTTTCCCCCAGGGCCTCTAAGTAGGTCAGCCTCTCCCATCTGGTCTCTACATGCCTCTGCCAGAGGCTGATTTCTTTCTCAGTCAGATGCCTGAACCTCCCCTGAAGTTCAGTAAACCTGGACAGGGGCTTTCCTTTCGGTCGTTTGTTTATGGTAAGTCTTGTTCCTCCTCTGATCTCGCAAAGGGGGAATAACCTGGTTTGAACGGCCAGTTTGGAAAGGGTGACGGTCAACTCCGGAGTGTAACCCCATCCTGGAACGCAAGGTGTAAGGACGTGGAGGAACCTGAACCCCCTTACCCCCTTGGCCCTTCTTACCTTGTCCATCAGGTCATCGGGATAGGCAATGGTCGCGGTGGCCACATAGGGGACTTCGTGGCCCATCATTATCCAAAGTATGTCTTTCTTGTTCTCTTCCTTCTTGGCGGGGGGTGGGTTCGTGGCCGTCTTTGCTCCCCACGGGGTTGCGCTACTCCGCTGGTTCCCGGTATTCATATAGGCCTCGTTGTCATAGCAGACATAGATGATGTCCTCATTTCGTTCTGCGGCCGCTGAAAGACCCCCAAAGCCGATGTCGAATGTGGCCCCGTCTCCTGCCCAACCGACCACCTCCGTCTCTGTATCCCCCCGCGCCACAAGGGCCGTCTTTAGGCCCCCTGCAAATATTGCCGTGGAGCCGAAGGGGCAAGAGACCGTATCAATCAGTTTAGCGTCCACCCTCAAGCTCCTCTGGGGGAAGAGCACGCTGGGGGCTGCGCACCCGGGCGGCATGATGAGTACCACTTTGTCCCCTGCGGCCTTCAGGAAATACCGCAAGGCCAGGGCAACACCGCAGCCCGGGCAGAAGCCATGAGGGGGCTTGACAAATTCTCTCCGGTCATACCTTGATCGTGTTTCTGTCATATTCATCTTCATCCTCATAGGGGGGCAACCCAAGCCATATGGCTTCCTGGACAGGCCTTTCGGATTCAAGAGCGAATTGAACGGCCCTTTCTATCATGCCGGGAGTAATATCCGCACCTCCCAGGCCTGCTATGAATCCATAGATGTTCTTCCCGTTCCTCTCCCCGCTCATCGCCCACCTGAGCTCCTGGCAAAAAATACCCCCCTGACCTGGCGAGATATCCCTCTCTATGACCAGTATCTTTCCTCTGTCTCTCAGGATATCCCTGAGGAGCGATCCCGGAAAGGGTCGAAACATCTTTATCTTTACCATGCCTATCTTCTGGCCCCCGGCCCGCATCTTATCCACCACATATCTGCATGTCCCCACCGCACTGCCTGAAATGACCACGACGGCCTCCGCGTCCTCGCAACGATATCCTTCTACCGGGGGATAGCCCCTGCCGAACATGGAGGCAAACAGGTCATTGCACTCAATGGCTCGATCCAGGCACTGCCTCTCCCTCTTGTGCAGGTAGTAGCGGTTCAACATGAAGTCATGGGGGTCTCCCTGAGGGTCCCTGGGGAACACATCATATAGCTTCCATCCCCCGCCGGGAATCCTGAACCCGGGATCGAACGCGGGCAAGTACTCGTCGACCATTTCCTGATCGGGTATGTCGACCGTTTCGCTAAGATAGGACAGGTAAACGCCGTCAAGGCAGACCATAGAAGGCAGAGAGATCGATTCTGATATCCGGTAGGCTTGAATGACCGTATCCAGTATCTCCTGGTTTGATTCGCAATAGAACTGCATCCAGCCCGTGTCTCTCTGGGACAGGCTGTCTGTCTGTTCACAGGTCAGGTTCCAGGGTGCCCCCAGGGGTCTGTTCACATTGACCATGACGATAGGGAGCCGCGCCCCGGCAGCCCAGTGGAGGCCCTCGTGCATCCATGCCAGCCCCTGGGAAGAGGTGGCGGTAAAGACCCTCACCCCAGCCAGAGAGGCTCCGGTCACGTAACCCAAGGCTGCCATTTCCGACTCCACATTTACGAACTTACCCTTCAATAGGCCCTGAGCATAGAACTCGGAGATCTGTTCCGGAATCCTTGACTGAGGTGTAATGGGATAGGCACAAACAACTTCCGGTTTGGCCAGGAGAGCGCCGTAAGCGGCAGCCTCATTGCCTGTTATCACTTTGATCATCTTACTTCACCTTCCCACGATATGGCCTTCCTGGGGCATTCCTTTATGCAAATCCCGCAACCATTGCACAGTTTTCCATCAACGGAAAAACGCAGGGAGTCAACGTCAAAGGTAATCGCCAGGGTCGGACAAAATATATAACAGACCTGGCACCTGTTGCAGTGTTTCATTCTTTCGGTATCGTACTGGGGAAGCCTTTTCCTGGGGGCTGAAATCGCGCCGGATACACCGTTCAGGGCCCTTTCAGTCTCCCGTGAGTCCTTTGAAGAACGGACTCTGCTGTACCCTTCCATCGCACATTCCATGTTCATTTCCGGCTTGGGGGTATTGTCCCTTATGACGTCAACGAGGTCCTCAATAGCCACTTCATCAAGTATCCCGGCCAGCGCGCCCAAAAGGGCCGTATTGATGACAGGCATGCCCCCCGGTATCACAAGGCCCTTTTCCCTTGCTATTCCATAGGCATCAACCCAATAGACCTCATAGTCCCCAAGACCGGAGAGGACATCCTTCGGTCTGGCGGTATTGATCAGGATCTTGCCATCCTTCTTGAGGCCCTCAGGTCCCTGCGAGGGATTCAGGAGGGATTCATCCATGACGACCAGATAATCGGCCGAATACATCTTGCAGCGCTGAAGGAGGCTCTCCTGTGAAATCCTGACATAACCTTCTACCTTTCCACCACGCCGCAGGGCCCCGTAGGAAGCAAATGACTGAGCCTGGAACCCGCCTTTTGCCGCTGCCTGGGCCAAGAGCTTAGCAGCAACCACAGATCCATGGCCTCCCATCCCCTGGAACATTATTTCTATCACTTGGACCATCCCTTCAAGCTGCTACAGCGCCATGCCGGTTTCTCGAATGGCTTCACCTCAAAGTCTTCCTTGTCAAGACTCTATGGTTCAGCCGGCCTCTTTCACCAAGGAATTCCCGTCGGTTGACCCATCGCCGGGAAAAGATCCTTACCCCATTGGGATGTAGTAGACAGAAGGATCTGTCCCGTGCTCCGGATGAAGGGGCGTCGCCTTCTTCTCCCTGATCAGGCCGCACACTTTACTGCTCGGATCGTCAAGGTCTCCGAAGTGCCTTGCCTTGACCGGACAGGCATTTACACATGCGGGTGTGGCCTCCCTGTCGACCCCGGGTACAAGCCCCTTTTTCAATCCCTCTTCAATGATTTCAGAACAAAAATTGCACTTGACCACGGTTCCTTTTTCCAGTGGATACAACTGCTTTCCCATTTCCTCGTAAGGGGTCAGTCCCTGACCCGGAAAATATTCCAGCTCCTTCTTTGGCAAATAGGTTCTCTGCTGGTAGGGGCAGGCAATGAGACAGCTCCTGCAGCCGATGCAAATGTCCGAATCGACCGTTACGACCCCGTCCTCTCTCTGTGTTGTGGCCCCGGTAGGGCACACATCAACACATGGCGGGTCATTGCAATGGTTGCACAAGACAGGGTAAATGAGCTTTTGCACCGAAGGGTATTTGCCCTTCTCGCCCACAATCACCCGAGCGAAGAAGACCCCTGGCGGCAGGAAATGTTCCTGCTTGCAGCTTATCATACAATTATAGCAGCCAATGCATGTGTGAAGGTTGATCACCATTCCCCATCTCGTCATAGCATTTTCCTCCAAACCCTGCTTGTTCAGTTCTGCCAGACCTTGCAAGGAACCGGCTGTCTCCTATCTTCTCCGTGACATCACGGAATTTCTCTTCCTAACCAGAAATGTCATGCGCCTGATATGGTCCTCAATGAGCTCCTGCGCCCTTTCAACGTCCCTCTTCTTCACAGAGTCGAAGATCTCCACATGGGATCTATGGGAGTACGTCTGGTCCTCCTCCGTGGGGAACCAGTATGTCAGCTTCCTCCTGGCCCAATCCATGAGCGTCCTGATAAACATAATGAAGGGAAGATTGTGGGTCGCCTTACCCAGGCAGATGTGAAAGTCGATCATCCTCGAGATAATCTCTTCTCTCAGCTCCAGCCCCAAGATTTCTCTGGATTCTTGGAGGTTCTTCTCAATGGCCAGCAGGTCCTCGGGTGTAGCGTGCAAGACCGCGTATTTCACGATAGTCCGCTCCAATCCTATTCTCGCCTCGGTCATCTGCTCACTTGTGAGCCCCTCCATGAGGAGGTTATCAATGACCATTGACGGCAGCTTCATGGGGTCTGAGACCCCTACAAAGGCCCCGCCCTCCCTGCCGTGCCTGATCCGGATCAGGCCGTTTGTCTCCAAGGTTCTCAGGGCTTCCCTGATTGTCAATCTGCCAACCTGAAACTGCTGGGCAAGTGTCCTCTCTGAAGGCAGCTTGTCCCCTTCCTTCAAACGCTTCGCCAGGATAGCGTGCTTGATCTCACCGGCAATCTCTTGAAACGCCCGTCTCGAACGATACGGGCTAAAGAGCCTGTCTTCCTTCATTTCCTTCTGTAGTCCCTCTTTTGTCTTCATTCTATTGCCCTGACCCTGACCCTCACGGCTGTCTCAAGATTCAGGCTCACGGGATCGCAGTGCTCCAAGTCATTCTCGATCAGTGTGTCGAAGTTGGTCCCCTTTCCTCTCGCTATTGGCATGCCCTTGGCCCAATGCCCACTGCACGCTGCGATCCCTATGGTACGGGGATGCTGCCCTTCCATGAGCTTGACAGGGCCCCGAACCTTTCTGCCGTAAGCCGACTCTATTTCCACGAGATCGCCGTCTCTTATCCCCTTTTCCGAGGCGGTCCGGGAGTTGATGGTAATGTGGTAGGTATAGGGGTTCATACGGCTTGCTTCGTCAAGCCATGGTTGTTCCATGGTAGAGGAGCCGGTATGGAGAACGTCCCTGTAAGAGTAACAATAAAGATCATATTCAGAATCGCCCCTATGGATGGTGCACGGGAACCAGGAGATCAGGGGCGTATACTGGCTGAGGTCCACTCCAAGCCCCGTGGCCCCGTCTATCTCCTTGAGCTTTGCCCCCACATCCAGGAGGTACTCGATATAGATCGGAACTCGAGCATCTATAAAATATCTCCAGTAGGCCTCCTCGACCTTCTTTGGCCATCTAAGGAATCCATGCTCCTTAAACCATTCAAGGTCGTGCTTGTCACCGAATAGATTTCTGAGGGCCCTGTCGGCAATGTCCTCAATAAAGAGCTTCTCCTCGGGACCTATCCTGCGTTCTCCCTCAAGGCCGTACAGCCGATTCATTGCCTCATTGAGATGGGACCTCCTCCCAAGCCTGTCGGCCACATCGTAGAGGACATTAACATACTCCCTTCTTTCAGGCACTGGATCGACCACGGGCTGCACGATATGATAGCACCAGTCGTCCATACCAAAGGCATGGTTGAAATTCATTCCCAGGCCCTCAGACCAGTGAAGCTCCTCGAGATAGCACGTGTCCGGCAAGACTATGTCGGCATAACCTTCCGTGAGTTCCGTGTTGAAAAGCTCAAACACGGCTATGAACGGTATCTTGCGAAGTGTCTCGTCCAAGATCTCCCGGCTCGCCGTGCTAATGACCGAGTTGCAGCCCCATACGAGCATCATCTCTATACGGTAGTCGGTGCCTATCTTCCGCCACAGTTCCTCTTGATCACTCGATCCGAACACAAAAGGAAAGGGGGCCAAGCTAAACACATCCGTCAATCCCAGTTGGTTGGCATTCCTTGGCAGGGCGACTGGCCATGGGCCGTGACCCTGGACGATGGCCCCGCTCGAGGGGCCGAAGTGCTCTATCTGGAGAAATCCATCCACACCTTTCCAGGGCTCTATCCTGGGTTTTCCCGTGTCCGGAAAGCCGAGACACCTTGCCGGCCACCCGAGGGTACCCCCCGGCACGTCACACCCCCCTATGATGGAATTGAGCAGTGCCACCGCAAAACAGGTGTGGTGGGAGTTCTCATGTCCCTGGCCTCCCCTGAACAACACTGCGGAGGCGGGCCTGTAAGGCAGTTCGTGCCCCTGAAGCCTGATGGTGCTGCCAAGCTGAGCTGCCTCCAGGAATTCCTCCGCAATTCGGTGGATCGTCCCTGATGGGACGGAGCTTATCTCAGAGGCCCTTTCACAGGTATAGGTCTTCAAGTGTTCCTTGACGAGATCGAAGGCAGGCCTGCATGGGATTCCCTCGTATTGGTATTCTCCTTCAAGAGCAAAGTCCCCTATGCTCGGATCATCATACACCTTGGCCCTGCCTTCCTTCCTGTCCCAAACCATGGGCTTGTTTGACTCATCATCCCCTATGTACGTGACCGGCTCTCCCGTCCTGACATCGGTGCCCGGGATCCCTCTGGCCCGGCCTTTTTGCCTGACGTAGCGGCCGTCAGGGCCTATGAGATAGGGGCCATTGGTCTTTTCCTTGATAAACTTCTCGTCGTACTCCCCCAACTCGTTTATGATTACGTTACACATGGCCAGGACAACCGCTGCATCCGTTCCTGGAATGATGGGAATCCACTCGTTTGCCTTGCCCCCGGCGAAGTTGCATATGGGATCAAAGACGACCAATTTCATGCCCCGGCTCTTGGCCTCAGCCGCCAGCCTTGCCGTAATCATGGCAGAATGTCCGGACCCATGCCCCTTGCTTGCACCGAAATAGATGGCGTAATTGCAATATCTAAAATCCGGTACGACAGACCAGGAACCGTGCACAATACCTGCCATGGGATGGGCGCCCTGGCCGCAGTGGAGCCCGCCCCCTCCTATGAACATGCTGGTGGGACCCGTAACCGCAGAAAAGGGTATGGTTTCAGGCAAACGGCAGGGTCGTATTGTGGACGATTGCATGAGGAGCTTTCTGGGTTGGTCTCGGATTATTCTTTCCATTCTCGGAAGGATCTCTTCCAGGGCCTCCTCCCAAGTTATCTCCTTCCATTTTGGATCCACGGAAAGACCCTTTTCGGGATTTGTCCTCTTGAGGGGTCGGTTCAGCCTGTTGGGGTCGTAGAGAACCTGTATGCCGGCTGAACCTTTGGCGCAGAGGCCGCCCTCTGCACCCATTGTACTGTTGGGTTCCCCTTCAATCTTCACTGCCACTCCATTGACCCTGCGAACCCGAATACCGCAATTAGCGTAGCACCTGCCGCATTGGGTAGAAATCCATCTCTCTTCGTGCACCATTGGATCTTCTTTCCTTTTCACGATTTGCTGGTTGCCAAGAAGTATGACACTGCCAATACGCTAGCCCGACCAAAGATAATCTGCCCAAAGAAAGGCCTGGAACGTCTTGGTATCAGGTCCAAAAGGAAGCTATTCGGAACGGGATATGATCATCTGGACACCGGGTTTTCAAAGGCAGTCACCTTCCATGGACCTAGTAAAAGGTAATACCATTAATATATTTTAACCAAATTTCTTGTCAATCAAAATATGTCTGCTTGATTTATTTTTGTCATTTGCAGAATTGCGGGTGTCTTTCGGCCTTGACAGAAACGGAACGATGATTATTTTTTTTGAAAACTTTCAAGTTCCCTTAGCTGGCCTAGTGAGCTTGAAATCTTTCCATTTTTCGGAGACACAGTCCTGCTGGTTTGGACATGGCACAATCCGCACCGGAGCCAAGAATGGAAAGAAGCATAGGGCGCGAGACTGCCGGAGGGTGGCCGGGCTCTTTTTCTGTTTTTGACCCACCTCTTTGCCCAAGTGTCCCTATTGGACGTCACAAAGATCCCCTAAATCTGACTGGATGCTATCCCCTATTTCAGTTCCGAACTCTCCCCCATGGGTTCGTGGGAGGATTTGAAATGCCTTATCGTTTTATGAAATATCTCAATTCTCAAAGAATAGGGAGGGCTTAAACAATGATAGGGAAAAAGAAGCATTCTTTTCCATTTGTGAAGGCTTTACCGCTGTTTGTCTTTTTGATTCTTTTTACGCTTGCTGCGACCCCTGTCTCATTTGGAGCCGAGGATGATGAGGGGAAGAAGGATCTTCCTCCCCGCGCCGTAGCCATGCTGCCCGAGTACACGGGAGTGATACTCCCTGAAGGGGAGGACCTGAATCTGGACATCGAGGTCTTCAACCGGGGGAGGCAGGATGAGAGTATCAATCTATCCCTCCTCTCCGTGCCGGAAGGGTGGAAGGCGAGGATCAAGACCTACAGCTTTGACGTGCGGGGGGTCTCTGTCAAGAGTGATGACTCCAAGACCCTGACCCTGAAGGCGGAACCGGACAAAGATGTCAAGCCCGGGGACTACAAGTTCGTGATCCAGGCCAAGACCGAGGACGGGGCC
>JAFDHO010000176.1 GCA_019308745.1 Deltaproteobacteria bacterium | reverse complement strand
GAATATAGCGGCGCTGGAGGTCGTCTATGGTCGGGGTATCGGCAAAGGGATCATCGGGGATTGAATCCTGTTCGCAGGGAAGTGTGAGATCCAGGTTTCCCTCGGTTGAAAGGAGGACCGCTCTTTCGATAACGTTCTGCAGCTCGCGTACATTCCCCGGCCACTTGTAATTAGACAGCTTTGCTTCGTCCTCGGAGGTCAGGGCAAGCCCGTATTTTTTATACTTCCTCATATAGTGATCAAGGAAGTAACGGGCCAATAGGATGATATCTTTACCCCTCTCTCTCAGAGGAGGAATAACCATGGGAACCACGTTTATCCGGTAAAAGAGATCCTTACGAAAATGGCCCCTTGCCACAAGATCTTCCATGTTTCGATTTGTGGCTGCTACTAAACGGAAGTCCGACGTAATGGCTTGGGTGCCTCCTATGCGAAAAAAGGTCTTTTCTTGCAATACCCTGAGAAGCTTAACCTGCAATGCCAGCGGGATGTCGCCAACTTCGTCAATGAACAAAGTACCTCCGTGTGCCAGTTCCAGGCGGCCGGGCTTGAGCTTATCTGCCCCAGTGAAGGCCCCTTTTTCGTGTCCGAAGAGTTCGCTCTCCAGCAGATTCTCTGGGATGCTAGTGATATCGACCACAACCAAGGGGCCAGAACTTCGCTTGCTATTCATCTTGTGTAGCCTGCGGGCCAACAGCTCTTTTCCTACTCCTGTCTCTCCCGTTATCAGGACTGGTGCCTCTGAGTCCGCTACCCTATCGACAAGGGCCAGAAGCTGTTTCATGACAGGACTCGATCCCTTGATATCCCATTTGTCTGGGACTGCTTCCATGATGGACTGCTTTGAAGTCAGCACAGACTTTTCTTTGAGGAGGTTGCAGTAGTCCCAAATCCGCTCGATATAGGAGCCCAGGCACCGGGCTATTCGTTCAAGGAAAGGCATTGCAACAGAGTCAAAACATTCATCAAAGTGTGGACTGTCGTGATAGAGCACGCCGCAGACCTCGCCTGGGACCTCAAAGGGCACGCAAAGCACCGAATTCCTAGCCTTATCTCCCTCTATGTTCTGTGCGCACAGGTGGTGAACTACCACCGGTTTCTTTGTCTTGTGGGCCTGCATAATGAGATCTAAATTGGAAGAAAACCGATCGGACAGCAAATCTTCATCTGTAAAATTATATGTTGTTCTCAGTAGTGGGATTTTATCCCTGCGGTCGGAACTGAACCACAGGATACAACCCCTTTCAGTGCCAAAGAGTTTCCCGGTCGTCCTCAGAATACGGTAAAGAAATTTGTCAAGATCAGTGCTTGGGGTGAGGTTTTCTATGAGGTCAAGAAGCTTGGTCAGCAGTTCTTCGCACGATTCATGGTGATCGTTCGGCAGTTTCTTCAGATCCAGAAGGTGTCTCAGATCTTTTGGAAAAAGGTCTTCGCTAAATCCTGACAGAGACCTCCAGGCCCTCAGGGCCAGACGGTTCGCTTCTTCGTGCTCTCCTAAATGCAGCTTGTGCCTTGCCATCTCGACCCAGGTCTTGGCCAGTTCAATGGAACTTCCGGATTTTCGTAGTTTATTCTCACTCGCCTCCAAATCGCCCCAAATTTGGGCGAGACTACCTGCGCTGATTGAGGCGGTCTCCTTAGCCCGCAGTCGTAAAGCAGTCCCCTGAAGGTGTAAATTGGGACCTTTAAGTATCCTTTCTATCTCATTATGGAAGCTAAATCCCCTAATGGGTTCATAACCCTGTTTGTGGAATTCGTAAAGCATATCAAGAAACCATGGCCATGTGTATTGCCGCAAAAGCACGCCGTACTCGGTGGCCAGGTCAACGGCCCGTACAAGCGTGTCATATGCGTCCTTGGTTTTCGATTCCAGCAAATAGTAATAGGCTAGTGCCGTCAGTGAATGAAATTGACCTATGGGATTGTGGTTTGCCACTGCCCCCCGGAATGCCTTTTGGAGATGAGTAAAGGCCTCCTGACGCTTTCCACTTATCAACAGTACTATCCCTAGCGTCGCTCTGAAGTCATCGGCCAATGCCAATTCAGACTCATGCAAGGCGCGTTGCAAATTTGATTTCAAGAGGCCGATGGCATGCTGAACCTGTCCCAGGTAAGCGTAACTGAAGCTTAGCCACTGGGGGAGTAAAAAATCGACGGGGCGGTCTGACCTCCACTCAGCCTTCTGAAGGGCCACTTCAAAGTGTTCCACCGCTTCCTTGAACCTTCCATGAATATAGTAATAGAGCCCCTGAAACTCTTCTGACCGGGCCAGAATATCATTGTCTCCCAACTTTTTCACTTCATCTAGCCCCAAGGAAAGATACCGAAGCCCTTCATCCGGCCGGTTTTCCATGATAACGTGGCGCCCCATGTGCAGGTTTATAAGGATAAGAGAACGCCGGTCTCCAAGACGTTTGGCTGCTTCCCTAGCCTTCTTCAGGAGTCCCATTACTTCACCGACCTTTTTCCCAGAACGAAAACGGAGGTACGAGAGTTCCAGAGCTTCCATCACAAATAAAGAGTCAAACTCGGGTCTGCCGAGGAGAGGGGAAAGCCGATCAACAGCCCTGTCGAAGTATTCAAGGGCCTTTTGTGCTTTGCCATTCCTCAATGCACGGCAGGCGACCTCGTGCTCAAGGATGGCAGCTTCCTCGTCACGTCCCGCATGGGCTAGCAGATTGGCCTTTAAGGCCTGACTCAGGGAGACAGGAAGTTCCAATCCCTGGAGTCTTTCGAGGAAATAAGAAATTCGTGAAGGCGTATTTATGTTTTTCAATCTTTTTTTGATACAATCCGGCAGATCAGGATTCAATCTAAGGATGGCGGATTCTTCTCTGAGTAAAAGCCCCTTTTGAATGACGCGTTGTGACAGGTCAATTAGTTGAGAGGGCGGGAGCAGTGCGAGGGCACCCACCACACCCATGGGAGCAGTGCCCCCAAGGGCTTCCAGAACTGCAATTAATTCCCATTGTGATTCTGACAATTCGGATAACACATCGTTCATGATTCGATTCCTCCAATTGGAAGGCGGCCCTTGTGTGATTCCTGAACATCGTGGCAGGGCAAATCATCATTTTGTCTTTTCATTACCTCGCAAAACCCGCAGAGACGCCAATTCTCATGGAAGACTCTTGGAGCCACTCAAAGTCGGCTCAGCTCCCCCCGGGTTTCCTGTTACGAAATATTAGTCCTATTTAGCGCGGCCTGTCAAGCAAAAGTCGATATAGGGACACAATTGTGACGCTATCAAGACATCTGCTGGTTTTGCTCTGCGGAGGCTTGGTGAAATAGTCAATGTAATCAAGGTGTTAATGGGAGTGCATATTGGCACAGGGCTTGCATTATAGATTAAGCGTCTAAGATAAACGAGTTACTCACACAGTGTGGGGTCGGGATAAGTAAGTGTTGCGCTTTGAAACAAAAAGGTGGGCAAACTATGAGGCTTGAGCTCAATATATTCGATATTAAGGACGTCCAGTTTGCAGAGGAAACAGCTCTTAGGGAAGGTGTCTTGTACATAAACCGAGCTGAAATGCAGGAAGTTCTGGGCATGGATACAAGGATCAGAAGGGTTGACGTAGAGTTGGCTCATCCCGGGGAAAGTTGCAGAATACTCCAGGTCGCCGATGTCATCGAGCCCCGGGCAAAGGTCAATAATGGCGAAGATGTAGTTGATCCGGTGGGGCAAGGTAGGACCTGTGTGCTTCGTGGTAGTGCTGTCGTTTTAAGCGATTGCAGAGGAGTGGGAGAAGTTACAGTCAGCAAGGATCCTAACGGGGAAATAATTGATATGTCGGGACCTGGCGCCGATATTGGCATCTATGGTAGAACCCATAATATCGTACTAATGCCATACCCTGAGGACAGGGTGTCAGCGCAGGACTATCAGGCTGCTCTAAAGATAGCTGGGTTAAAGGCAGCGGAATATCTAGCCAGAATCGGGAAAGGAGTGGAACCCGATGAAATTGAGATTTATGATCTCCCATGCCTGACGGAAATAACCCGGGGTATCGAGAACTTGCCCAAGGTGACATACATCTTCCAGATAATAAGTCTCCAGTTCGAACCAGTCCCCGGAGAACCCGTATTATTCGGGAGCCAGGCTGACAGGATTGTACCTACAATCTTGCATCCCAATGAAATATTGGACGGGGCCGTCACCTCCCCTCTGCCAGCCCTAAACGTTCAAACCTATCAGGTTCAAAACCATCCCATGATCAAGGAACTGTACCAAAGGCACGGGAAAGATCTCTGTTTTGCCCACGTTATTGTTATGATCGCTCCTAATGATGTGCATGAATACGAAAGGATGGCCGAGATTGCTGCAGGTATGGCAATGGGAGTTATTGGAGCAGACGGCGCTATTCTGACAAAAACAGGGGGCGGGGCACCTGAACTTGTTATGGCGCGAACTGCCCAGAAATGTGAACAACTGGGTATCAAGACGGCTATTGCAATGGTTCACATGGGAGCAGATATCAGTGATGCAAGATTTGGGGGTTCCACTATTTTCAACATGCCGGAAGTCGACGCAATAGTCAGTATGGGATACCCTTTCATGGAAGTCACGTTACCTCCTGTGGATAGGATTATCGGCCGACCAGGTTTTTCGCCGGAAGGGCCGCCCATAAACGGTGAGATTGTACGGGCGATCCGTTGGATAAAAGGAGCGCAATGTCAACTGGGAGGATCAAGGCTGACTTCTGTTCGCTATTAATTCGTTCGGCCGCATAAGACCCCAAATTTCTGTCTGGAGATAGAGAGGCGGCCCGGAGGAACCAAGCACTTGCAACCAAAGGATACCAGCTGCTCCTGCAGTGGCAGGGTGACCGGATTAGACCAGGTGGAGGAAGATAGAGTGGAAAGGACGAGCGTAAGGGTGGTTCACTACCTGAATCAGTTTTTTGGCGGGGTTGGAGGAGAAGACAAGGCTTATATTGAACCAATGATTGAGGAAGGCCCTGTAGGTCCGGGGCGTGGCATTCAGGAAGCACTGGGCGGTAAGGGAGAAGTGATAGCAACAGTGATATGCGGTGATAACTATTTTGCCGAGAATATAGGAGAAGCCTCTGACAAGGTAATGGAACTGCTAAGTCCGTTCCAGCCGGATGTAGTAATAGCAGGTCCGGCCTTTAACGCGGGCCGCTACGGGATCGCCTGTGGTGCAGTGTGTCAGTCAGTAAAAGAGCGGTTGGATATTCCTGCTGTTACCGGCATGCACAGAGAGAATCCTGGGCTGGACCTCTATCGAAAGGATGTATATATCGTTGAAACTGCAGATTCTGTTAGGGGTATGCTCCCCGCGATTTCAAAAATGGTGAGCTTAGCCCTAAAGCTCGCAAGCAGACAAAAAATAGGAAGCCCGTCTGAAGAGGGCTACTTCCCCCGTGGAGTGCTTGTCAACGAAATATCCGATAAGACTGGGGCAGAAAGAGTTGTTAACATGCTCCTGAAAAAACTTCAAGGGCAACCCTTCAAGTCGGAAGTGTCTCGCCCTAATTATGATCGTGTCGCACCGGCACCTGCTATAGCTGATATTCAAAAGGCCACTATTGCGTTAATCACGGATGGCGGGCTAGTACCGAAAGGAAACCCGGATAAGATAGAGATCAGGACGGCAACCCGCTTTGGCAAATACGACATCGAGGGTATTGACGAGCTTAACCCCGAAGCCTATGAAGTCAACCATGAGGGATATGATTCTGTCTTTGTAAGAGAAGACCCCCACCGCCTTGTGCCGGTAGATGTTATGAGGGACTTTGAGAAGGAAGGGGTAATCGGCGGACTTTATAAAAGGTTTTACAGTACTACCGGAGTGGCCAATATCGTGGATACAGTGAGACGCATGGGAGAGATTATCGCTCAGGAACTCAAAGCGGAGGGAGTGTCTGGAGTTATCCTGACTTCCACATGAGGAACCAGTACGCGTTGCGGTGCGACGCTGGCAAAGGAACTCGAAAGAGGAGGCTTGCCTACCGCTCACATATGCTCCATCACATCGGTAGCTTTGATGGTAGGTTCCAACCGGATTGTACAAGCCACTAAGATCGTCAACCCTCTGGGTAATGAGAAACTTGAGCTTCCTGAAGAGAAACGGTTACGCAGGAAGATTCTGGAAAAGGCGCTGAATGCGCTCCAAACGGAAGTGCAGGAGCAGACGCTTTTCTAAGTGGCCTAAGGTTTGAATGATATGTCCAAATGCGGATTCTAAATATAAGGAGCGATTTATGGATAGTTGTTTGTATGAAGGAAAAGTGAAAGCAGTGGTAAAGGCTGTCTCGTATTTTCTCGGCCACGTGCCAAGCATGATTCGGTACGGTTCAAAACCGTCACGTGAAATAGCGAAAGACCCCTCTCTTATAACACGGATTTTAGATCACCTTCAAGGCTTTGATGAGGCCGTGGCATACCCGCCTAACCAGGTGTTTATTGGAAATCTTGATCCTGAAGAGCTGTCGAGGATAGACACTCCATGGTATCAGAACCCAATGCCCGATGCATCTCGATGGGGGGCATTCGGGGAGATCATGCCAGAGGATGAATTCTACGGCATGATGAAGGTATGCGACGAGTTTCAACTTCTGTCTCTTGAAGAAGGCTTTATGGAAGAATTGACATCAAAGTTGAAGTGCCACCCTCTAGTCAGACCCGATGATATTCCAAGACTGGGCAAAGGGGTAGCCCTAGGAGAAATTGAAAAAATAATAAGAGAAGAAGATGCGATACCTCTTTTTGCGAAAGGTAACCAGTTAATAGGGTGCTGCCGGAGACCCAAGGGCGGGGGGGCAGAGGAAGACCCCAATCTTGTTCCGCACATACTTTTGGAAAATCTGTCAAGCCGAGCTTCCGGCGTAATGGCCTTGAGGAACCTTATCGACAAGACAGGTGAGGCTCAAGAGATAGACTATCTTCTGGGCTGCGGAGAAGAGGCGGTTGGTGACCGTTATAATCGCGGAGGAGGTAACATGGCAAAAGCCATTGGGAATTCATGTGGGTGTATACGCGCCACAGGTGCTGATGTAAAGGCATTTTGTTGTGCCCCGGTACATGCAACCGTTCTTGCGGCAAGTCTTATCAGTTCTGGGATATTTAAGAATGTGGCGGTGGTTGCTGGTGGCTCACTGGCCAAACTAGGAATGAAATTCCAAGGCCATCTTCGCCATGACATGCCAATTCTTGAAAACGTCCTTGCGGGAGTTGCCGTGTGGGTGGGACAAGATGATGGAAAGAACCCTGTAATCAGACTTGACTCTATAGGTAAACATGAAATTAACTCCGGATCGTCTCAAGTGGACATACTGGAAACGCTGGTTGTGCAGCCCTTGGAACGTCTGAGTTTAAAATTAACTGAGGTAGATAAATATGCTACCGAGATGCACAATCCTGAACTCACCGAACCCCAGGGAAGCGGCAATGTACCGAGAACCAACTACCGCACTATTGGCAGTTTTGCCGTTATACGAAATGAAATTCAACGAAGCAGCCTTGAAAATTTTGTTGCAAGACACGGCATGCCGGGCTTCTCCCCTACTCAGGGACATATTGCCTCAGCCGTGCCTGTCCTAGGGCATTCGGTGAGAAAGATGATGAAGGGCGAGATAAAAAACACTATGTTTCTTGCGAAGGGGAGTCTTTTTTTGGGACGCATAACGCAGCTCTCTGATGGAATATCATTTCTGTTGGAGCGGAATAAAGGAGGTGAATAGATTGTCTATTGAGCTAAACAGGGGTGATTACGAGAACGAGATTAAACACTCAGAAATACCAGTTCTTGTGGACTTTTGGGGGCCTCAATGCAGGCCCTGTCTGGCGTTAATGCCTTCGGTGGAGAGATTAGAGAATGATTACAGGGACAGGATCAAAGTCTTCAAGGTGGATGTTACAAGAAACCGCATGTTGTGCGCCAAACTTAGAGTGATGAGTGTTCCAACCTTTATAATTTACAAGGGCGGAGCCGAGCAGAAGCGTCTGGTTGGGGAGGATATTACCGAAAACGATATAAGAAATGCTATTGATGCCATATTAGGTTGAACAAAAATTTTATATACACCGCTTAAGGATTCGAGGAGGCTTGGAAGTGGAGTTAAGAGGGAAAAAGGTTATCGTCATTGGTGAAAGGGACGGCGTTCAGGGCCCTGCGATCGAAGCGTGCATTAAGAGCGCGGGGGCTGAGCCAGTAATGGTTCATACCCAGTGTTTTGTCTGAACTGCAGCCGGAGCATTTGACCTGGAAGGTCAAGAAATGGTGAAAAGGATAGCGGAAGAATACGGAAAGGATAATCTGATTGTGATGCTTGGTACTCCCGATGCAGA
>JAFDHO010000412.1 GCA_019308745.1 Deltaproteobacteria bacterium | reverse complement strand
CTTGAAAAGGCCACGCAGGCCTTCAAAGGATTGTCTGAGGTCAGCGAAAGGATTCAGAACTCAGCTGAAACCCTACAGGGTTGGTTCGATGAGGCGCTGGGCAGCTTTCAATCAGCTGCAAGCCAGCATAGCGCAATGACAAAAGCATATTTTACTAAAATGGCGCAGTGGTCAGAAGTTTTTTTGGCAAAACTCAGTGAGACCGCGAAGCCCCTTGAAGGGGACGGCCCCGTTTATGCCGCCCTCATTCAACTCAACGAAACCCTTAAAAAGGTGGAACAGGACTCATCCGGTGGGCGGGCCGGTGGGGACATGGAGCAGGTGCTGCTTGATCTGGGCGGAACGATAAACGGGCTGAAAGCTTTTCTCCAGAAAATATCCGAGGGGAACGGACGGCTCGATGAAGTTCTCCAGGAACTGAAAAATATTCATCAGTCGACACACAGCCTGGCTCAGGCGGTGGATGACCTGAAGGTGGAACTACGTACGCCCGAAGAGAAGAAAGGTATATTCCCCTGGAGAAAAAATAAATGATACCCATTGCTGGGAAAAGAAACATCTGGGGGGCCAGAATGGCAAAGTCAACCCCCGAAACTTTCTGGGCATCCTACAGCGATTTGATGGCGGCGCTTTTGATGGTCTTCGCACTGACCACAGTTATAACCCTCCTTGATATAGGGACGCGACTCGTTGAGCCGACGCAGGCGGTAAAGGAATGGGAAAAGGTTCTAGATGAAATCTGCCATGATCCTGATTTGGAGAAGATGGAGAATGTCCAAATCGATTGCAATACGGGCGCCCTTATCATCAGTGACGAAAACCTCCGCTTTGGCTTCTCCCGCACCGAATTGGGGCAGGAGGCAGAGGAGGCCTTAAGAGAGGCTGTGCCCAAGTACCTGAAAGTTATTTACCGTTATCCCAAATTTCTCAACATGATTGATGTCATAGAAATCTCGGGGCACACGGATAGGGAGGATCTCCAGGGCGTGAATCCATATTTTTCAAGGGAGCGGGCCGGCCAAGTCCTTAGGTTTCTAATGAACGAGCCATTGATGCACCGATACACCGACCTCCTGAAAAGGAAGGCGGTAACGGCTGGCTATTCGGACACCAGGTACCCACCGGAATGTAAATCGGATAGATGTGCTGCAGCAAGACGTGTGGAAATAGCGGTCCGACTAAATGACAGGGAGGTCCTCAAGGAATTCTTGCGGATCCTGAAGCAGGTAATCGGGGGGAATGAAGATTGAGTTTACCATAGACCGCCTTGAGACTGCTGTCGAAAAGGTCCGAAAACAACACCCCGCAAGAGGCCACCACCTCAAGCAGCCAAAAACGACCATCCTCGACGAGATGCGGCAAAAACTTGAGGCGTGTTCGTCCGACAGGGTGGCCAGTCTGGCATACAGTTTGGACCTGAAACGAATAATGGCTTGCCTCGAGATCTTGGTGAACGAGAAAGAGGAGGGTGTGGCCAAGAAAGCGGGCGAAGTCCTCGTGTTGCGTCCCAGGGCTCTGTCGGTTGGTTTAAACTCAAACGACATTATCCTCACGGGTTGTTGGAAAAAGTTATGAGGATGGGCCTTGAAGCGAAAGGGTTTGGCGCTCTCACCGGACGTGAAAAAGTATCGGGCCGTGTGCCATCCTGGTTTGTATCCAAGAGGCTGGCGGAAGGGGTGCTGCGAGACTATGAAGGATCAGACACATCCACAGGTCTCGACTCATACTTGAAGGACAATTTTATCTCCCCGGAAGAGGGCCTTTTCATTGAGGTGTGGAGGCTTCTCTTGCGCACAGGGGCTGCGAAGAGCCTCAGCAAAGAAGACCCTGGAAGATTGCTGGCGGAATACGAGAAGCCCGAAAACGCGCAGCACCTGCCTTTCTTCTGCCAGCACTACCTGAACGCTCTTCATCAAAAGGTCAAGTGGAATGACCGGATTTTACGATTTATTAAAAAAAAGTACGGTCCACCCGCAGACCAGGATAGCCGGGACCACATGGAGACACCCTTCTGGGCCAAAGTCGAAGTTGGGGCCAAGAAAGCGTTCAAAACCTGGCTTATGCTTGTGCGCATAGACGAGTTTTTTGAGGGTGTGCGCGCTGATTTCTGGAGACACTACGTGAAGGCAGGCAATGTTGTTGACGTCAAGAAAATCCTCAATGGAGACGGTTTCATGCTCGATTTTGGAAAATTCGGCGTCGTTGAATTCAAAAACATTGGAAATGCTGCTTACATATACCCTACTGAAGTTTTCCGGGGATTCTGGAAGAAGGCGGATTATGTGAGCTACGGGGTCCAATTCAAAGACAGAATAAAGACAATCCGACACCGGTCAATTCCTGGTTGGGGAGGGAGGATAATTCACAAAGGCAACTGGCAGGATGACACATCTTCGAAGATAAGGATTTT
>JAFDHO010000025.1 GCA_019308745.1 Deltaproteobacteria bacterium | reverse complement strand
TGCGTTCTCAGACCCCTTCTCGTGGCAACATGAAAAAGCAAAGGAAAATCACAGAGATGCAATTTTTTTGAAAAAAATTCACTTTTTCTTAATCCTTATATCGGAATTCCAGATTCTACTGGACTGTTTGGACAATGTCGTGATAGTAATGCCCACAAAACATCCATCGGTGGAATACGTCCTTATGTATAGGCTTCATTTGAGTATAAGGCCAATGGTCACCCTGCTGATTCTCGCCCTCATATGGGGTGCCAACTTGGCCATCATAAAGATCGGGGCCCAGGACCTCCCCTCTCTCTTCATGGCAGGGTTTCGCTCCCTGGTGGCCGCCATATGCCTGTACATATGGATGAAGATAAAGGGGATCAATCCCTTTCCATCAAGGAAGATCCTTGTTCACGGCATCGTTATTGGGGTCCTCTTTGGCTCTGAATTCGGTTTCATTTACACGGCCCTGGAATTCACAACGGCATCCCGGTCCTATGTCCTCGTGTATACTGCCCCATTTTTCGTGGCCCTGGGGGCCCATTTTTTCCTGAGGGATGACAGACTAAATCCGTGGAAGATCGCGGGCCTCGTTATGGCCTTTGCCGGGATATTCATCCTTTTCATAAGGAAATTGGGGACCTTTTCTCTTGTTGCCCTGCCAGGGGACATGATGGCCATTGTGGCGGGAGCCCTGTGGGGCGCTACCACTGTCTATCTCAAGAAATACCTCTCAAGAGTGACTGTGCCCCTTCAGACCCTGTTCTACCAAGTTTGTTTTTCTGCCCCCTTGCTGTTGTTCATGAGCTTTGTCCTGGAAGATCCTTTTGCGTCTCGCATCTCCTGGTCGGCGGGATTCTCGGTCTTCTACCAGTGCATTATCGTTGCCTTTCTCAGCTACTTAGTCTGGTTTGAGCTCATCCACCGCTACCCCGTGAGTCTCCTCCATGCGTTCACCTTTTTTACGCCCGTTTTTGGAGTTTTTCTGGGCGGGTTGCTCATATTGGGAGAAGAGATAGGGCTGAACCTGATTGTGGCTCTTACACTCGTGAGCGTGGGAACGGTATTTGTTAACAAGCGACCGTCTTCATAAGGGCACCATGGTTGCCTCGGTGCTGGAGGGATGTTAGACGACCGCGGACCGGGGACGGACGACCGACGACAAAGAACGCAGCATGCATAACAAATAACCGATAACTTTGAACTCCCCCTGAGATATGGAGCGAGACGACCATGGACCCCGGAAGGGTAAGGATCTAGTCGTATCGAAAGCCATCGGGGACCGGTTTGCCATCAAAATAGACCCGGTTTTCCTCGTCCAGCCCAAAACGTCCCCGTGCTATTAGTTCCATGGTGAGGGGAAAGACCTTCCAGTCCCCCTCCTCCTTCAGACGGCCCTGGTGTTCCTCAGCCACCTTTACCAGACTGTCCCGGTTCTTGAGCAAGAATTCAAGGGGCTCTGGCAGATCTACCTTGATGGGCCTGGACACCATCAAGACAGGGCCGGTATCTATTCCCTTGTCGGTCCAAAGGGTCGAGGACCGGAGATAGGGTTCTCCGCCGGCGATAGCGTCCAGCACCGCATTGTCTCCCACATATTTCCGCTTTCCGGCCTCGTCCAGGATGCAGAGATCGGCCGGGTGGACGTTGATGCACCTATCAAGCGTCGTATAGCTCATGTATCCGCCGAGGGCATTCACGTCTATCTCAAAGGCCTCTACCAACCTGCTGGCAACACTGTCGAATTCCTTTCTTGCAGCAAGGCCTTCAGGGGTTTTTATTGTCCTGGCAAGCCCCCTCACGTGATGAAAGGACCGAATATCATAACTGAAGTAGGGAATGGCATTCTCACAGGCAATACTCTCTCCCTGGCAGCTACCATCGGACCTGTCGCTGAAGATGAAAATGACCTGGTAGGGAGAAGCACCCTTTTCCTTCTTGAGCCTCCTTTCATGCTCTATGAGCTTAATAATATTTGTCCCGGAACCCGACATAAAGGCTGCCACCCTCATAGCGCGGCCCATCTTTTCTGGATCAAAAATAGGCTTGATTGTCATATAGTTCTCCCCTCCGATAGATCAATCTCCATACAAAAACTCTTGCTCACGGGTCCAGGTTCTCTGATTTCCGTTTTCTTGCATAGGTCTTGAAAGAATTGACATTGGCCGCACTTTCTTCCAAACTGAAGAATATAGAGAACTCGGCTGCTGCCATCGTCAAGATAGTGGCACCTGCAATGGCACGAATCTCAAAGGACACCGGGTATTCCCCGAGGAGCCCCATCACGGGGAGTTGGGCGGCCCAAAAGCCAACCCCCACCGGCTCTGCTGATAATGAGCAGGTGCTATGTCTCTTATATCGCAAAAACTACGTGAAATCAAATGATTATTTCTAAGAAGACTTGCAGATCAACCAATCTCAACAGGGGAGGGCCGCGGCAATATGATCGTAAGGAACCTGAGAGATAAGGAAGTGCTGGAAACCACTTACATAGCCCACGGAGGCGGCATTGCCCAGATGATACTGGACCGCCGCATCCTGAAGGAGATAGGCTTTCTTGCAATTGCAAAACTGGAAAAGGCCAAGACCTTGGAGGCCCACGCGGACCCCATGGAAGAGATCTATTTCCTGTTGAGCGGCGAGGGGGAGATGAGAGTGGGCGATGAAACTCGGCAGGTCGGACCCGGTGATGCCATCTGGATACCAGCAGGATTGGAACACAGCCTTACGAACAACGGAAAGGAGGACTGCATACTGCTGGTGGTCGCCTCTCCTGCCTGGTAGGAAAATCCTGTAATTTTGGGGACTTGTATAGAGCTCAGAGGGAAAACAGGATGTGGCGGCTCACCCGTGAACATGAAAAAGGGGTGAGCTTGAACGAGGAATGTTGATGAAGGGGAAGGATAAGAAAAGACTACTGATGCTAAATATACATAATTTTGGATAATTATTAATTTATATATTGACAAATATTACATTTTATATATAATTATAAAAAAATAGATTACGATGGGATTTGCTTATGTACCTTAACCACTGGGGGTTTCAGGAGTCCCCTTTTGAAAACGTGCCTGACCCCAGGTTCTTCTACCTTTCCAAATCCCATGAGGAGGCCCTTGCGCGCCTTATTTATGCTGGGAAGATGCGAAAGGGGGGCGCCATCCTGTCCGGGGAGATCGGATGCGGAAAGACCACACTTACCAAGGTATGCGTCCAGGAACTCTCCAGGGCAGAGTTCGATATCGGGCTCGTGGTGAATCCCAGACTTGAACCGAGGGAATTCATCCAGGAAATCGTGTACCAGTTCGGGTTGAATGACGTCCCTGACACAAAGGTGAAGTGTCTCCACCGGCTCAATGAGCGGATGATTGAGAACATGAGGGCCAATAGGGAGACCATCTTGATCATTGACGAGGCCCATTTATTGTCTCCTTCAAATATGGAGGAGATCAGGCTTCTGCTTAATTTTCAGTTGAACGACCGTTTCCTCATGACTGTTTTGCTCGTGGGGCAGCCCGAATTGAAGGAAAAGGTGCAAGATATACCCCAGCTTAACCAGAGGATAGCCATCAAATACCATCTTGAGCCCTTTGATTACCAGGATACGGAGGAGTACATATTGTTCAGGCAGAAGAGGGCCGGCAGAAATGGCAATGCCTTCAGCCCCGAGGCAATCGAGAGGATCTACGACCATACCACGGGAGTCCCGCGCAGTATCAACAATCTGTGCGACCTGTCCCTCCTGGTGGGATACAGCAAGAATGAGAAGGTAATCGGGCCTAATATCGTTGAGAGCATTATCAAAGATGGTGCGATTTACTGACATTATCAACCTTGAGGACGGCAAGGAGGAAAAACAAGGGCCTGCAAAGGAGGAGGCAGGTGAGGAAAAGCTCTGGTTCACCAATACGGAGTTGATCAGTCTCAAGAAAGACGAGGAGGCCCCTAAGTCCAGTGGAGAGCTGGCCAGGGATTCCGAGGAGGAGATCGCTTCCTGTTATGACAGACTCGTCGAAAGACAAAGGGAGGTTGCCGAGAGGGTCAAAGGATCCAAGGGCGTGAGCCCCTCCCCTATCCTTGCTGATCTCCACCATGTCATTGAGAAAGGCCTGATAAATCATCTTTATGACTATGCGGCCCTGGTACCCGCCGGCCAACAGGATCTCGAGACACATGCGGTGGCCGTCACCTTTGGGGCCTTGAAGATAGGCAAGGGGATGGAATACGACATCAGGCCCCTCTTGAAACTGAGTCTTGCGGCATTTCTCGGGCATGTGGGAATGTACAGGATACCGGAAGAGGTCTGGAATAGGGAGATCGAGCTGGATGGGGAAGACATAGAGCTCCTGAGGAGACACCCTGAGTTCAGCCACGAGATCCTTTCTCAGCTTGGAAGACAATACCAATGGCTCGCGGAGATAGTGCTCCAGATCCACGAAAGGGCGGACGGCTCAGGCTATCCCAAGGGGCTGTCCGGTGGCGATATCCTGGAAGAGGCCTCTATTATTGGCCTGATGGACACATACGTATCCCTGATAAACGACAGGGGACAGAGGAAGAGGCTCATCCAGCCTGATGCCGTGAAATACATCATAACAAGGCAGAGGGGCCTATTCCCACCGAAGGTCCTCAAGGTGTTCTTGAACCAGATCTCTCTCTTCCCCGTCGGCACGATGGTAAGGCTTAATAACAAACACGTCGGTCGCGTTGTTTCAACCAACGAAAAACAACCCCTGCGGCCGGTCATTGAGATCCTGTTCCACAGCCAGGGAAACAGATTGCAAGGGAAAGAATCGATACGTCTGTCCGAAAACCCCCTGCTCTATATCACTCAAGGGATTGATGAAAGAGACCTTTGAAATACCTGTAGCAGAAGCTATTAGCAAGAAGACAGGGTAACCGGGAGGGAATGATGCCCCCATGTGCACTTACATGAGACAGATCATCACAAGCAGAGGCTCAAATACCCATTTGAAGTCCGTCTTGGTCCTTACACCTTTCCTGATCCTGTTCCCGCTCCTCACTTCGTGCTACTACCATGAACCACCCGTCAAAGGCGTGCCTGTCAAGGACCTGGTCAGGGAGAAAAAGCTCAGGGTGGTCCGCAAGCAGATAATGACGGAGCAAAAAGCCAAGAGGCTCAAAGGGATGAGCATGGTGGCCGAGAACCAGGTCTTCAGCGAGGCCTCCGGGGTGCCTGAATACCGGATCGGACCCAATGATATCCTGGAGGTCAACTCCCGCATAGGAGACAGGGTGGAATCAACAATAGTCACAGTAAACAGCCTTGGAAAAATCTCCTATTCCTTTGTTGATGATCTCTACGTGTCAGGGATGACACCGAGCCAGCTCGACGAGGCCCTGACAAGGGAGCTGTCCAACTATATCCGCAAACCGAGAATAGACGTCATGGTCAAGGAATACAAGAGCAAGAGCGCCATGATCATTGGTTTTCTCACGTCATTGCAGGGAACCACCGTGGGAAAGGCGGCCAGTGGAAGGGTGTATCTCAAAGGCAAGACGACCCTTGTGGACCTCATTGCCCTGGCCGGCGGATATACGGTCGACGCGGACATAAGGAGAATCAAGCTCACGAGGGG
Organism: Deltaproteobacteria bacterium; assembly: GCA_019308745.1. Lineage (GTDB taxonomy): Bacteria > Desulfobacterota > DSM-4660 > Desulfatiglandales > HGW-15 > JAFDHO01. Next base: position 26,398 of record JAFDHO010000025.1, on the reverse strand, counting down.
AGGAGAGACATATCTCATCAACCTCTATGATATCATTTCCAGGGGAGACCAGAGTCAGAATGTCATCATTGACGCCGGAGACGTGGTCACCGTACCGGAACTGCCGACCTTCGGGGACAGGGTCTACGTCCTGGGGGAGGTGGTCAAACAGGGGATCTATCCGCTCAAACAGGCACAGGACCTGCTGGGGGCCCTTTCCCTGGCAGGAAACTTTACGGATGTTGCAAAGGAAGAGAACACCCTGGTCATAAGGGGCTACAGACCAGGCACTGAGCCTCTGGTGATGATGGCAGACGTGAACGCTATCTTGAGGGGGGCTGATATCATGCAGAATATACCTTTGCAAGACGGTGACCTGGTCTATGTTCCCCCAAGACGCATCGGTGACCTGAATCGCTGGATCAATAACACCTTGCCCCTGCTGGGCATCCTGCTTTGGCCGGGTGAATTCACAGACAAGTATTCCACGGGGTACAAGTTCAAGATCCAATAACGAATCCCTCGGAGGGGATCAGTCTTGGCTCAGTATGACATAAATCTCAGAGAATACTGGAGGATTCTGAAGAAGAGGAAGGCCATCGTCATCCTCATCGCGATCATCCTCGGCGCCTTCAGTACGCTCTTTGCGGAGTTTCGCGCCCCCCCACCTGTCTATAGGGCCACCTGCAGCGTAAAATTCGAAAAGGAGACCACGGTCGAAGGGCTCTATGCCAGGACCATCTCCTGGTCCGAGAGCGACGACATGGAGACCCAGATTTCCATGATAAGCAGTTTTTCCGTGTTCCAGAAAGTAGCGGAAGAAATGGGTCTCATTCCCAGGGGTGCCACGGATCAAAAGATCCCAAGGCCTCAGTTCATCAATGTCATTGAAGATCTTCAATCCAAGGTCAAGGCATCCCGGGAGGGCTTCACCAACATCATCAATATTCAAGTCTCTGACCGCGATCCGGCCTTTGCCCAGAGGCTTGCAAATACCCTGGCTCAGACCTACAAGGCGATGCATGCCCAAGAGCAGATGAAACGCACGGCCGAGGCCCTGAAGTACATTGCCGACCAGCTCAAGAAGGTGAGGGGAAAACTCAAGGAGTCTGAAGAAGAATTCAATCGTTTTACACAGGATAACCAACTTATCTCCATTGATCTGCAGAGTGAAAGCCTGCTCGTCAGGAGCCAGGAGATCAAGAAGGAGATCCGTGAAGCCAGGGATGCCCGGAGGGAACTGGAGGTCCTGCTGAGGAGATTGACTGACTTCATTGAGGACCCCGGCCAGCCGGGCGTGAACTTTTACTCTTCAAGGGCCGACGAGCAGTACAAGAATACCAACGGCATCCTGGTTGAACTGCTCTTGAAAAGGGACTCTCTGCTGGAAGATTACACCCTCCAACACCCCGAAGTGGTGGCCATAGACCGCAAGATCACGGAAAACGCCCGAAAGATGAAGATCCTGCTCCAACTCCATCTGCGGGATCTCGGGAAAAAGGAATCGGACCTCCTCAAGGACCTCGAGGATCTCCAGAAGAGAACAAGCGCCATAATGGAGAAGAAGCTGGAGTACGATAGACTCAAGAGGAAGGTGGACCTCTATCACGATATGACGGCCCTCCTGGAGCAGAAGAACCAGGAGGCCCTCATCAGAAAGGCCGAGAAACCCGAGGAAATCACCATTGTCAAGCCCGCCCTCCTGCCGACAGTCCCCGTAAACCCTCCAAAGACGGCCACTACAGGTGCCCTGGGAGTTATGATCGGCTTAATAATAGGCCTGGTTTCTGCCTTTATCGTGGAGACATTTGACACCTCCCTTGGAGCCATCGAGGACGTGGAACAGACTATCGGAGCCCAGGTCCTCGGGGTCATTCCCCATTCCGACCTAAAAGATATCATGGAAAGCTTGAAGGTGACCTATCCCGAGGGACTAAAGAAATCCCAGCTCTTGCAGACCCCTCACCTCGCCTCTCATTATGCCCCCAAGTCCATGATGGCGGAGAGCTTCAGGGCCCTTAGGACCAATGCTCAGTTCAAGTTCTCCGAAAAGAAGGTCAAGACAATCGTCGTGACCAGCACTTCACCACAGGAAGGAAAGACCCTCGTTTCTACCAATCTCGCCATCACCATGGCACAGGCAGGGGTTAAGACGCTCCTCGTCGGGGCTGATATGCGAAAGCCTGTCATGGGAAAGGTCTTCGGACTGGAAAACAGCCCTGGCCTGACGGACGTCCTCCTGGGAAATCTCTCCTGGCGCGATACGGCAAAGACCATAACGGACATCATCATGGGTAAGATGTCCCTTGATGAAGTCATGCTCACCCCTGGGCTTGATAATTTGAGCATAATTACCTCGGGCACTGTTCCACCTAACCCGGCGGAGCTCATAGAATCCAGGCGTTTTGACACCTTTTTGGAGGACGTCAAGAAGGAATACGATCTCATCATCTTCGATTCCCCGCCCATTATTTCCACCGCCGATGCAGCGATCGTGGCATCCAAGATGGACGGGGTGGTTCTGGTCTATCGAGTTGGTGCTGTTTCCAGGGTGCTGTTGAAGAGGTCCAAGGCCCAATTGGACCAGATTGACTGCAATCTCATCGGCGTGATCCTCAACGGGATGAAGCCGGAGATCAGCCCCGACTTCAAGGACTATTACAAGTACTATCGCTCGTACAGCGACAGAGGGGAAAAAAGGAAGAAGAGGTTCCCTGGTAGCTGGTTCTTTCTTGGAAGGAAGAAAAAGGCGAGGCAACCGGAGTTGCACCAGGATTTCCCTTTGAGGCGCCAAGCAAAGGAAGCAGAGGGGGTGGAGAAGCGGAAAGGCCCCTGGAGGTCACTGCTCCTTCTTTCGACCCTGGTCATCCTGGCCCTGGGACTGCTATGGCATAATGGCATCTTCGACCCCTCGAAGTGGCTACCTTTCAAGGAACCGGTCAAAGCCCCGGGACCTGCGCCTCCTCTGAAAAGGAGCCTGTTGAAGGGAGAAATCAAGGCCCCGGTTGTCCCAGAAAGGCCGAAACAAAAAGAGAAGGTGGAGAGTCCGGTGAAGGGCCCCATATCTCCGCCGGAGGTAAAGGCACCTGTGGGCAAGAAAATGCCTCCGAAGGAACAGCCCCCCCCCACCAAGACCGTGTCCGCGGCAAGGCCAACGGAAAGAGTTGGCTCATCTGTCACGCGCCCGTCATATCCCTATGCCCTATATCTGGGGTCCTTCCGCAATGTGGCCCTGGCAAAGAGGGCACGATCCATTTACGCCGAAAGGGGAATTGCCACCTATTGGGCAAAGGTTCGTTTCAAAGAAAAGGGGGCCTGGTACCGTGTCTTTGCCGGGACCTTCCCGTCTCAAGAGGAAGCCGAAAGGTACAAGCGGGCCCAAGGCCTCCAGGATGCTGAAGTGAGGAAGACGCAATATGCGAACCTCATCGGCATTTCCAGCAACGATAGCGACCTAAAGGCAAAAATGGACGAATTGGAACGCATGGGATGGAGCCCCTATGTCATCAGGGGAGGAGAAAAGGAGGCAAGGCTTTTGGTGGGGGCCTATATCACCGAGGAAGGGGCTCGGCAAAACCAGCAGGATCTCCTAGCACAAGGTATTGAAAGCCACGTAGTGGAACGGTAAGAGGCACAATGGGCAAAGGCGCACTCAGAGGAGCCTGGCCGGGAAATGACGGCCAGACGAATATCCAGCTCATCCTCCCCCTATTGATACTTCTCTCCGTCTTGGTCCTTTTTGCTATGATCATCCCCACGCTCTCTGCGACCAAGACGATCGCCCTTGCAGCAGGGCTGGTCATCTTCATCCTGTGTTTTGTGAGTACGGAAATCGGTTTATACGTGCTTATCTTATCCATGCTCTTGAGCCCGGAGTTTATCGTGGGATCCACGGCAGGGGCCTCCATGGGAAGGGGGGTAACCCTCAGGCTTGACGACTTCATCCTGGTCATCATAGGATTCAGTTGGCTGGCCAAGATGGCCATAAACAAGGATCTGGGTCTGTTCCTCAGGACCCCCTTGAACAAGCCTATCGCCTTCTATATCGTCATATGCCTCGTATCTACATTGCTCGGATCCCTGTTCGGCAGGGTCCATCTGAAGACCGGCTTCTTCTTTGTCCTCAAATACTTCGAGTATATCATCGTGTTCTTTATGGTTGTCAACCATATCCGGGACAAAAGCCAGGCCCGGAGGTACCTATGGGCCATGCTCTTTACCTGTGTGCTGGTTTCCATCATCGGAATTGCCCAAATCCCTGGCGGGGGAAGGGTATCTGCCCCCTTCGAGGGAGAGATCGGAGAACCCAACACCTTCGGAGGATACCTGGTATTCATGATTTCCCTCGTAACCGGTCTTTTGATAACAACCAGGGTCTTGCGAGACAAATTCATATACCTCTCCCTCCTGATCCTTTTTGCGGTCCCCTTGCTCTATACCCAGTCAAGGAGTTCTTATGTGGCCGCCATACCCGCCCTCCTGATGTTCGTGTTCCTGTCGGAGAAAAAACACTGGATCATTCTGGGCATCCTGGTAGTGGCTTTCACCCTGCCCTTTTTTGCACCTAGGGTGACCAAGGAAAGGGTGAAGTACACCTTCACCCAAGGCCTGAAAAGAAAAGACGTGGTTAAGGTGGGAGGAGTGAAGCTGGATACATCCACCTCCGCCAGGCTCATAAGTTGGAGGGATGCTATCAGCGATTCGATCAAACACCCCCTCCTGGGTTTCGGCGTGACGGGTTACCGATTCGTGGATGCCCAGTACATAAGGGTTATTGCAGAGACAGGCGTGATGGGGCTCTTGACCTTTCTTCTGCTCATGCATGCCATATTCAAACAGGGCTGGGTCAGCTACCAGGCTTCGAAGGAACCCCTTGAAAAGGGGCTTTCCACGGGCTTTTTGGCCGGTCTCATCGGGCTCCTCTTTCATGCCTTCGGTGCGAATACCTTCATCATCGTGAGAATCATGGAGCCCTTCTGGTTCACCGCCGCCCTAGTGACCATGCTTCCTCGCCTCCCCGAAAAGGCTTAGGGACTCTGCCTAGACGGTTTCTCCTGTTCAGGCCGGATAGCTCTCAAAGATAGACTCCACGACCCCAGCGAACTCACCGCTATCATAGAAGGGGACGAGACCTTTGCATATCCTGCCAAGAATTGTTAACGCCCGAATGCATACGCTTGAACACCTTGGAAGAATTGGACAATTTCATCACCTTTTGGAGCGAGGCAACCATGTTGCCGTTCTCAAAATGGGCCGCATCGGTTCCTTACAAGACCCCAAGTTCCAAGACAAGAAATCATCTCGGTCTTGGGCGCCAGTTTTTGATATTGTAATGGAGGTGAAAACTTCATATTATCCTGTAAGATAGTGACTCGTGACGCCACTAAAAGGAAGGAGGAACGATATGTGTAGCATAGAAATGATCAAGGCGATGGAGATCCTTGATTCCAGAGGGAATCCGACCGTGGAATGCGAGGTGGAATTGAGCGACGGCGCATTCGGACGAGCTGCCGTCCCCTCCGGGGCAAGCACAGGTAGATACGAGGCCCTGGAGCTGAGGGACAAGAAGAAGAAACGTTACATGGGAAAGGGCGTGGGGCAGGCAATCGACAATATCAACAAGATCATCGCACCAGCCCTTGAAGGCATGGATGCCTTTGACCAGCGCGGAGTGGATAGGGCCCTCATAGAGCTGGACGGAACCCCCAACAAATCCAAGCTGGGGGCCAATGCCATCCTGGGCGTCTCAATGGCTGTTGCCAGAGCGGCGGCAGATTCTCTTTACATGCCCCTCTACAAGTACATTGGCGGGGCCAATGCATGCCGGTTACCCATGCCCATGATGAACATTCTTAATGGGGGACTCCATGCGGCAAACAACGTGGATCTCCAGGAGTTTATGATCATGCCTGTCGGTGGCAAGACATTCAGGGAGGCCCTGCGTATAGGGGCGGAGGTGTTTCATGGATTGGCCGTCGTGCTCAAGGACAAGGGATTCTCTACCGCGGTAGGGGACGAGGGAGGATTTGCACCGAACCTCCGCTCCAATGAGCAAGCCATAGAGATGATCTTAGCGGGCATAAAGAAGGCCGGCTATCGCCCCGGAAAGGATGTGGTGCTGGCCCTTGATCCTGCCTCTTCGTCCTTTTACAAGGCCGGCAGGTATGTCTTTTTCAAATCCGATAACTCAGGGAAGACCCCTTCGGAAATGATAGACTTTTACAGGGATTGGGTGGAGAGGTACCCCATTTTCTCCATTGAGGACGGGCTTGCGGAGAACGATTGGGTCAACTGGAAGAAGATGACTCAGGTGCTTGGAGACCGCATTCAGATAGTGGGGGACGACCTGTTTGTGACAAACACGGGGCGGATAGAAAGGGGTATTAAGGAAAAGGCTGCCAACGCCGTGTTGATAAAGCTGAACCAGATAGGCACTGTCACCGAAACCCTGGAAGCCATAGAAGTGACCCAAAAGGCGGGATGGAAAGCGGTCATATCCCATCGTTCCGGGGAAACAGAGGACCACTTCATCGCAGACCTCGCTGTCGCCACGGGTACGGGGCAGATAAAGACGGGATCTCTGTGCAGGTCTGAAAGGGTCTGCAAGTACAACCAGATCCTGAGGATTGAGGAGGAACTGGGGGGCTCTGCCCGATTTGAGTGGCCCGCCACCTCATTCATCCTGTAGCACGCAACTCCGTCTCCTGGTCCTTCTATCCTGAGTAAGGAACCGGGACATCAAGGCAGGAATCCGTGGACTACAATAGACCCATCAAGATTTCAGAGCATGTGTTCTGGGTAGGAGCCCTCGATAGGAGGGATACCTTTCAGTGTAATTCGTACCTCATATGCCATGACCAACAGGGCATCATCATTGATCCCGGTAGCGTGTTGTACTTCGACAACCTGGTGCGCAAGGTCTCCGAGGTCATGCCCCTGAAGCACATCTCCCATGTGGTGATTCAGCATCAGGATCCTGACGTATGTGGGAACATCGCCATGTTGATGGGGACCCTAAAGGAGGCGGGAAACGATTCCTGCCGAGTAATTGCCCATAAAAGGACATCGGTGCTTGTTCGCCACTACGGCGGGGACGTGCAGTTCCAATATTCCGATGCCTTGCCCGGTGGGAGGCTGATGATACCAGAAGGACCCCTCCTCGAGTTTATCCACACCCCATATCTCCACGCCCCGGGGGCCATAGCCACCTACTACGAAGAGGACAAGGTGCTGTTTTCCGGTGACATATTTGGCGGGATGACAGAGAACTGGGCCCTTTTTGCAGGCGAGCGATACTTTGACGAGATTTCTTCCTTTCACAGGGACTATATGCCTGCAAAAGAGATCTTGCTTTATGCCATGACAAGGTTTGAAGACCGTGATATCGAGCTCATAGCTCCCCAGCACGGTTCAATCCTCGATCGGGAGCAAGCCGAAGAAGCCATAAAAATCTTCAAGGACTTCGAATGCGGTCTCTTCATCGACAGGTCCTTTCGGGAGGCCCTCAGCGCCGCACAAAAAAGGATAGAAGAACAGAATAGGATTATGAACGAGGAACTGGCCCTTGCCGGACAATTTCAGCGGGCATTGATACCCGACAGGTCTTTCTTGGAGGAAGTGGATGGCATTGAATCAGCCTTTTGTTTCAGACCAAACAGCCAGGTATCCGGGGATTTCCTCATCATAGACAGGATTGACGAACACCACCTCGGAGTGGCCCTAATAGACGTCGTGGGCCATGGGGTCATGCCGGGCCTGGCAACTATTCAATTCCGGACCCTCTTTGATGAATATAAAGAGGAGTCTTTGAGTCCTTCAAAGATCCTGAAGACCATCAATGAAAGGTCCTTTAGTGTGTATGAGCACGATATCTTTATCACGGCTCTGTACCTGATATACGACACCCGCAATTCCGAATGCGCTCTGGCGTCGGCAGGGGGTGTCCCTCCCCTCTATTATGACTCGGCCACGGGCATGGCGGGTCTGATAATGTTGAAGGGAGCACCCCTGGGCGCGGGAGATGGTAGTGAAACCAAGATCCCCGAATACCACTTCCCATTAAAGGATGGGGATTTCTTGATCCTCCAGACTGACGGGCTAATAGAGTGTTTCAACGAAAGAGGGGAACCCTTTGACAGTCTAAAAGGCCAGAAGAAGTTCATGCGGGAAATCAAAGAGAAGCGCAGCGCACGGGAAGTCCTGGACTCTATCCTGGGATCCGTCAATAGACACAAGGGCGAGGATCGGGACTTTGAAGATGACGTAACCATAGTCATCCTGAAAAGAATACCCGATTAGAAGCTTTGATCAGGCAGATTAAGCCTGTTCTTTTCCCATTCTGCAAAAGCTATGGATTCGCCTGTCATGGTTTCAACGGTCTGGAGGGCCAGAAATACTGCCAGCTTACTTATCTCCTCCGGCTTGCGCAACCTTGCTTTCATCTCCGCAGAAATGTGCGTTGCCATATTTGTCGCAGTGGGGGCCGGCCGCATGGCATTGACGCAAATCCCATATCCTTTCAACTGTTGCGCCAACCCATAAGTCAAACCTTCAACGCCGAATTTTGATACAACATATGGCAGACGTCGTACCGGTGCGCCCCTCAAACCGGCACCCGATGAGAGATTGATAATATTGCCAGCGCCACGATCAATCATGTGTCCAACCACAGTTTTTGAACACAGGTACATTCCGGTCAGGTTTGTGTTCAAAACCCGGTCCCATTCTTTTTTGCTGATATCTGTAATAATCCCCTCGGGTCCGCTCACGCCTGCGTTGTTTACGAGTATATCTATTCTTCCAAGTTCCTCCATCCCCAATTCTACCAACTGGTAGACCTGGTCCTCCCTTGTGATGTCCGCTTTCATTGTAAGAACAGTAAGGCCCTCCCTGCCGGCTTTCTGCTTGACGTCCTGGAGGCATGATTCATCGATATCACCCGCAAGAACTCGGGCCCCTTCTCGGGCAAAATCAAAGACGATGGCCCTGCCTATCCCGCACCCACCGCCAGTTACAATAGCAGTTTTGTCTTCCAGTCTTTTCGTCCCGTTCTTTGTATTCATATCGAGTGAGGAGTTACCTAAAGGGTTAGTTGTTCCATGATCATTCGAACATCTGGAATACCTTCAAGGTCCAAAAGGTACTTGATGGCCCTGTCGATCTTCTCCCTTGGGAGTATTCTAGACGCGCTTCGTCTAAATTTGTCCGCCAATTCATCGTCCGTCATTTCGACATCTGAAAGCGCTGTCCCCCTTGGATACCGGTGTTCCTCTCTAAATACGGTCCCACGGGCAGCGATTTCGACCCCGCCAGACCAGCGGTTCCTGCTGTCTTCCCTTAGACGTTCATCCCAGTCTGCCGGTGCCTCAACACTGATCTTCTCTAAATAGCTCAGTATTTCGGTATCTTCCATGGTCTCCCTGGATTGCCATTTTTCCACCTCAATGCGATTGGCCGCACAGGCGAAAATATAGGCGATGTTGGATTGTGCGTCCACGTGATTGGTTAACAGTTTGCTTGCTGGTTGGGAGGCAAGAGAAGGATTGCAATATACCTTTATTCTTTCAATATCCGTTGCCCTGAGCTCGTTGCTTTCAATGATATGCAAAAAAGAATCCAGCGCCGCATGCATCGCCCTATGGCAGGGAAATCTCTTATAGCCTAAGTTTAGGAAGAGCCATCTCTTGCCGATCTCTTCAAGAACCATATCAGGGGACCACTTGTCGTAAGCATACATCCTCCAGAACCCAAATTCACCGTCGAATATACTAGTATCTCCCAGATACCCCATTTCCGCAAGCAAGGCTGCCGAAACCGCGGCCTGTGACACCCACCCAGTCAGTCGGGTCATGGGTGAAGGGGCAGTCATCTGGAATTTTCTATTATTAGGAACAGGACAAAAGTGTCCCGCAATACCCATGGCGTGGGTCATCTTCTCAGTGTCCAGATTCATGAGCTTTCCCGCGGAGATCACCCCGCCGAAAATAAAGAAACTTTGTCCCGAAGCATATAAGACAGGGCTCTTCCTTCCATCAATACTCCCTATTCGAGGTCCTAAACCTGCAGCTATTCGACTTCCCATCTCACTACCGACGGCAGTGGCCAAAATAAGATCCTTTCCGGAAGCTCCAAGGCACTCTGCGATTGCCATGGCTGGAGGGATGACAAATGGTGGAAAATGTCCGGGGGGAATCTCGAAGGAATCATAGTCGAGCGCATTGATTAGTTCTCCGTTGGCAAAAGCTGCACTGCAACAGGATACCTTTTCCTGCGTTCCCAGAATAGAGCACTCAGGCGTGCCTCCCAGCCTTCTAGACATATCCACGGAGAATTTCCCCCTGTCGCAAAAATGTCCGGCTAATGCACACGCCATGCTATCTAAGATCACTCGTTTGGTCTCCCTAACAACCCGGCCAGGCAGATTTCCATAATTCATTTCAAGTACAAGACCTGATAGACTCCGGCTAAAGCTCTCCATTAGGCAGGCCTCCCCCTCGGTTTCCAACCTCTCTTAACCCTTTGACTGGACGGTCCTCCCTCCTCCCTAGACAACCCTTCACAAGGGCGTTTGGACCTTATTATTCGTTCAGACAGCGGACACCCTCCTTCGTCTCAACCTAATATTGGATAAATTCGCAGGCTCGCCCTCTCCCTCTAAGCCTGAAAGATACGCCACCAATGGCAATATACTCTTTACTATTGGAATGGGGCATCCTTGTCTATCATGATAACCCGCTACAAGGTCACTTCACTCATCAGTCCCTTTATGTCCTTCACATCCTCAAGCTCGCACAAGTAACTTACGGCCCTATCCATCTTTTCGCCGGGAAGCACCCTAAATCCACTGCGCCGGAATTTGTCAATAAGTTCGTCATCCGTCATTTCCGCCTCCGTTCCGGAAGTCCCTTTGGCAAACATCCTGGTTTCCATGTATTTCTTGCTCCTTGCGAATACCTCCGCGGTGCCGCCCCAGCGACTTCTCGGATCTCTCCCCATTCTCTCGGCCATGTCTGGGAGACCTCCGAGGACGATTCTCTCCATGAACCTCAAGACTTCCGGGCTTTTCATGGTATCCTGTGACTGCCAGTAAACTGCATCGATCCTATTCGCTGCACAGGAAAAAATGTACAAAGGATTAAACTGGGCAGCGACGTGATTTGGCACTTCCATGGGGTACCGGGACTCAAAGATCGCGGGGTTTCCCAATACCCTTATACGCTCTATTTCTTCTGGCATTATGGCATTACCGTGAAGGATGCTCATCAAACAGTCTAAGGGCCCGTGCATCGCCCGATGGCAAGGATAGGGCTTATATCCCATACCCACAGAGAACCAGGTCTTTCCGATCTTCTCAAGGGCCTTATCGGGCTCCCAACCGCCATAGGAATACATCCTCCAAAAAGCATACTCCCCTTCAAAAAGGGAAGTGTCCCCCAAGTAGCCCAGCTCGGCTAGCAAAACTGCTGTAACTGATGCAATGGATGCCCAGCCGCTGGTTCCGTATTTTGTCATTGCTGAGGGCATGAATGCTTGGAACTTTCTATTTGTCGGGATGGGGCAAAAATGTCCGCTTATTCCAAGGGCATGGATGATCTTCGTCTCATCGAGATTCAAAAGCCTGCTTCCCGCCGCCGTCCCTCCGAATAGGAGATGGCTCTGCCCGGAGGCTAGGTAACTCTCCTCCCTTTGCCTCGATTGCTGCCATTCTGTCTCTTCTTTGACAGCTCCCTTTCGTGGGACTAGAGCCCTGTCGATCCTGGCGGCCACTTCGTGCCCCAGTGCCACGGCTAGGATCAAGTCTTTACCCGTGGCTTCGGTGTGTTCGGCCATTGAAAGCGCCGCCGGTATGACATAGGGAGGAGTATGACCAGGAGGAATCTCAAGTGCATCATAGTCCAGCGCATTGACTAATTCGCCGTTGGCAAAGGCCGTGTAGGCACAGGAACCCTTGAAGGATGTCCCGATAATTGATGCTTCCCGCGGGCCTCCCAACCTTTCGGATAATGCAACGGCATATTTCCCCCTGTCACTCTCGACACCTGCGAGTGCGCATGCGAGACTGTCCATGATAATACGCTTCGATTCCCGTATCACGGCATCGGGAAGATCCTCGAAATCAGTTTCTAAGATAAAACCGGCTATTTCCTTGCTGAAGGTATTCATCCTATCGTCCCCAAAGGGATGTAAGTCCCATTTCTCTCGAGTCTTCACCACCCGACGACTCCCAGAAGGGATTCACCAGCCTCAATCATGTCAAAAGGAATCAATCCAATTCCTTGTCTGGCCCGGGCCTTTCGCCCGCCCTCGACAGGGCTCCCTCTCCTTATCTGCTAGGATAGACCGACGTGGTAGCTTTACGTTATTCTATGGCTTCAGCAAGTTCATAATATCCCGAACATCATCCGCCTCGTCCAGTCCCGAGAGGTAGTTGATTGCCATTTCCGTGTTCTCCCGAGTCAATATGCCTTCAGCACAGTTCCTGAACTTCTCTTTCATTTCCTCTTCGCTCATCTCCAGCTCGGGCAAGGCAGTCCCCCTGGCATACAGTCTGTCCTCTCTGTATATTTTCCCCCGGGCCGTAACCTCCACTGCACCGCCCCACCGCTTTTTTGGATCATCCTTGACTCTGTCTTCCCAGCCGGGCAAGCCTTCGGTTATGACCTTATCCCTAAAGGCTGCAATCTTCTCGTCGTTTATGACATCCCGCCTTTGCCAGTCCGGCCCTGGTTTGAGTCTGAAAGCAGCACACGCGACATTGTGGGGTACATGGAACTGAGCAGCCACATGGGTTCCAATGTGATCCTTCCGATACTGGTTCATCACCTTGGGATTCCCGAAAACCCTGACCAGATCTATCTCTTCCGGTCTGAGATTGTGTTGTTCAATAAGAAAGGTAAAGGCATCCAGGGGGCCGTTTATGGTTCGATGACATGGATAGGGTTTGAACGCGAGCCCAGGAAAGACCCAAGATTGACCCAGTTGCTCAAGGGCCTTATGGGGCTCCCAATCGCCATAGGAATACATCCTCCAGAATCCGAACTCCCCATCAAAGGCCCAAAGATCACCAACATAACCTGAACTGGCCAGGAGTGCTGCGACAACGCTGCCCATCGCTGGCCATCCGGATTCCCCATATTTTGTCATTGCCAGAGGGGACTTTGTGACCTGGAATTTCCTTCCAACGGGGACAGGGCAAAAGTGAACAGCAATACTCAGCGCATGGGCTATCCTTTCCCCGTCTAGCCCCAAGAGCTTGCCCGCTCCTGCAGCCCCGCCAAACACGTACTGACTTTCTCCAAAAGCGACCCTTGTCTTCCCAGCCCCTGCGTCAAGGACTTCCACCCTGGGTGTCAGCGCCCGGTGGATGCGGCATTCAACTTCGAGGGCGAGAGCTGTTGCCAAGATCAAGTCCCGACCGGAGGCACCAGTGCTTTCAGCCACCGATAGCGGAGGAGGAACGCAGCAAGGGGGAATGTGCCCTTGGGGAATTTCAAATGAATCAAAATCAAGGGCACTGATGAGTTCACCGTGAGCAAACGCAGCACTGGCGCAGGATACACGATGAGAGGTGCCAATGATCGAGGAATCCCGTGCCTCACCAATCTTTCTTGCGACCTCAATCGAGATTCTTCCCTTGTCACAAGTTGTCCCTCCCAATGCACAGGCAACGGAATCGAATACAACCCTCTTTGTCTCGTGAATCACATAGTCGGGCAGATCTCGGTATTCCATTGTCTCAACAAATGTACCCAATTCTAGGCTGAAAGGCCTGGAGGCCTTTTTCTCATACCAGACGGTTTCACTTCTGAATGATGTCGTCATCTCTACCTATCTCGAAAGGTCCATTCTAGCGGTATCACAAAGCTGCCTCTCCAGCCCCCTTTCCGATACGCAACACAATCATACAGCCTATGAAGGTGATAAGGAACATGATTAAGCCCGTAACGCAGGCTTCCTCTAAGTCGGCACTGTCCCAGTAACTGAAAAACAACGTCGAAAGGACCATTGTCTTGGATCCGTAAAGCAACACGACCACCGTGAGGTCCTTGAAGGCGATCACAAAAAGAAATATCCAGCCCGTTATCAAACTGCTTTTCAACAGAGGAAGCCAGATAGACACGAAGGTCCTGGTCCAAGATGCCCCATGCACCCTGGCGCTCTCCTCAAGCTCTCTATGTATCTGGATCATGGTGCTCGTCATTGTCCTTGTGCCGAGTGGAAACCCTCTGGTTAGGTATGCCATGATCATGATCCATAAGGTTCCATACAGGGGTGCGGTAATGGGGAGCGACATGAATGCCCAGACAAAGCCCAGAGCAAGAACAATGCCGGGCATGGCCCACGGGATATAGCAGATGAGATCTAGGATCTTCCTGCCTGCGAAACTTGACCTCGTAACCACATAGGCCACGAGTGTATAGAGCAGCATACCGATCGTTGCGCTGCCCACGGCCACGTAAAGGGAGTTTTTGACAGACATCCAAAACATGCCTACACTTAGAACACTTCTCCAGTGTTCCAAAGTATAGATCCCTCCCTCAATGTCATATCCACCGGCCACCTTCATGAAAGAACTTTGGACAACAACCCCCAGAGGCAGGATGACTGCCAAGAAAAACCAAGTCAGCACAAAGGCGACCGTCACATACTTCCAGCGCCCCAGCCTTATCGGACGGGGATGGTAGCCTTTCCCTGTGACGGTTGTGAACTCCTTTTTCCCCAATATGATCCACTGGAGCGCAACCAAAAGGAACGTGATACTGAGAAGGATCACCGCAAGGGCCATGGCACTGTTATACTGGGCGCTAAGCCTATTGAAAATGAAATCAAAAATCTTTGTCGTAAAGACCCAGATGTGCGCCCCCGACCCCAGGAAGAGTTCAGTCTCAAAGGATTCCAACATGCGCACAAAACCGAGTATCACGGTAGCCAAGATAGTAGGGGCCATGAGTGGGATGGTGATACGCCAAATGGTTGTAAAGGTGCCAGCTCCTGACATCCTCGAAGACTCCTCTAGGCTTGCATCCATGTTGCGAAATGCTGGCAGGAGAAATATGGCCAAAAGCGACGCCCAGCCAATTACACTGACCCAAATGATGCCACCAAAAGAATATATGTTTAAGGGTGGACTCTTAAGTGGCAATAACCTCATCAAAACAATGTTGAGGATGCCTGTGCGGGGGCTGGCAAGGAGTATCCAACCCAAGAGTAATGGCAATATGGGAAGAATGAACTTCACGAAGAGCAGCTTTTCGAGTAGCCCCCTGAAGGGAGTGTCCGTCCGTGCAATAATCCACGCAAGCAATATTGCCATGGCTACAGAAAGCGCGGTGCGGGCGGCAGCAAGCCAGACAGTTGTCCAGATAAGTGACAGTGTCTTAGGATCCTCGAAGGCTTGTTTGTAGCCTTCAGCGGTAAAATGTCCTGGCCATCCAGGGGATGAGCTCCAGAAGCTACCATAGAAGACCATTCCCATGGGATAGACTACCAGAAAGATAGTCACGGTCAATAGGCCCATCATAAACAGCAGTGATATATCGACGCGCAGCCATTTTCGTGACGGAAAATATGTTTGTCTCGTTATACCTCTGGCCAGGTCATTCAAGGACATGATCTATGGAGGCCCCCCTAATCGGCCTAAGAAACCCTTTCCCTCCAAACTATTGACTTATGAAATACAGCTCTCCTAAGAATGAGGGAATAATGGTCACGTCTTCACAGGCTCTTGCCCAAATCCTTTCATTCGCTTTGTGCCCAATAAAGCCTATCACAGCACTGCTTAGCCATTGTTGTCAGGCTTGAGGCAACAGCCCGTTCACTGCAGACAATCTTGGATGCCAGGGGTCAAAATAGTCGAATAGGGCTAGAAACACCTGTGTATCTCAAAATAATCACCCCAGAGCCCTCCTCCGTTACAGCCCAGCTTCCACTATCAGTCAAATATGCCCGAAGTCGCGGCCCATTTCATCGTCTTCTGTTGAGCTTTGGTGGATTCATATGTCAGGCTATAAAGGATAGGCTTGCCTTCGATATTGAGATTGGGGTCCGGCGGCACAACTCCTGCCATCAGAGGCGCTCCTCCGCCCAACCTTGCAGCGGCTTGCTGCCCATTTTTCGTCATAACCCAATTTGCGAATACCTTGGCGGCGTTGGGGTGGGGGCAGCCCTTGACGATCCATGTCGCAGTAGGCGACAGGATCAATCCCTCGCTGAAGGTTAAGAATTTCACAGGGGCCCCCTTTCTCGCTGCCGCTGCAGCCGAACCCGTGCTCATGGGGAGCCCTATACCGTATTCCCCGGTCGTAATCTGTGCGCGGATCTTTCTGAAGGATGAAATCACTGCGTTTTTCATGAATTCTCGAATCCATTGCTCGCCCAGCTTATCGGGGGCAATTTCCCTAGCCGCGTGGATCAGCATAATGCCGGTGCCGCGAGATTTGGGATTATCGAAGGCGATGAGTCCCTTATACCTTGGGGCCGTCAGGTCCTGCAAGGACCTGGGACGAATATTTTCGGGCACCACTTTTGTGTTCCACATGGCTGAGACCACGCTCACTTGTCGCCAAACAGCGAGGCCATTCTTGACGAGGATTTTGTTCATCGGGAGATTCCATTTGACGCCGGGAGCGGAAAGAGCTGGCGGCACAAACATTTCACATATGCCCATGTCAACTGCCGGCACTGTGCTGGATGTTCCGCCTTGAAAGGCATCGCAGACAATGCGCCTTGCAGCTATTTCGGTCTTGACCCTCTCCAGAAGACCACGCCCCAGGACCCACTCAACCTTGATCTTTGGATACTCCCGGTTAAAGGCCTTTGCCAATTCCTCTGCATCCTTCGCTCTTGTGGGACTGTATACCGTTAGCATCCCTTCCCTATTGGCGGCCGCCTCAATCTGTTTCCAATCAAGTGCTAGGACCGTGGGTGCTGTGACCAAGCCAGCGCAGAATAGGGAAACCAAAACAAAGATCACTCTCCCAATCACAAGTTTTCTTGTTTTCATACGAGTCCTCCTTTGCATTTAAGGTGAATAATGCTGTCCCCCCTATTGAAAGCGGCTTTACCTCCCTCTAGCCCTCATCTTTGAGCCGAGGTGCATCAGATTGAAAACCTCCCAAACCTGAATGCCTTTGCAAGGGGCCCGATAAGCAACGCAACACCCCATGAGGCATTCCAGCAAGACCATGGATGCCGAGTTCACCCAGGTGGAAGACGCGGGTTCACGGAGCTCTTGCAACCCACAAGCCATTCCATCCTATGCTTCTCCCCGAATGAATGATACCACCCCCTATTAACACTCTGTTTTCCTCGAAATCGGAGGCCATTCTGTAAAAGACGGACAATGCATGAAGTTAGTCGTCAATGTTCGAGACCGGCACTGGCACAACATACTTAGAGTAGAAGACTTCCCGATCGTTCCGTGGCATGTCGTAACGCCATAGAACGAAACAGCTCTGGCTGCAAAACCTATGATCTTTCCCCCTGATCTTTTTTCTAACAGGTTCATGGTTGATGGACCTTTCACAGAACTCACACCTAAAGGGTATATCTTCAGTCATTTTATCTCTCTCCTTAGTCGGGTTTTCATGTGCGCCCCATGCATTTTATGATGATTACTCCTCTTCTTGGATGTCTCAAGTGAGCGGAAAGCCCTTTCACTGAAATACTGGTCGCAATCTTCCCATTGATCTTAAGATATTATGTCGATACTAGCGTGCGCCTTTTCGTCCCTCCTCAAGGAGTTCTTTCCAATTGGCGGGCTTGAAGGGATCTATTTGCCCAGTCACCCTTTTCATGATACTTGGGATGAAAGTGGAGGTATTTGCTCCGGTGGCGCCGGCTACTATGATTACGAGATGATCTGGTTTGGCGATAACCGGAACTGGTCTGCCAATCATGCTCCCCTTTTCTGGATACTCTCCTTTTTCTTTTGAGAGTGTACTACGGGCGGCCACCGCCTCTTCCTCGCTGATTGATGCGTTTTCGTGAAGATACCTTTTTATCTCTGCTTTTGACCAGCCAGACCTTACAAGTACCCGGGCGTGTTCAGGACTCAAAATCAGAAGCTGATCCCACGGAATGGGGTACCGCGTCACTGTAACCCCTTCCAAAGCCCTTTTGATCGAATTCAGGATCTTGGTCGCCGGTGGACTGACCATAAGGGCCTGAGTCCCCCGTCCTCCCATAACTGTCACCGTGCTCTCCGGGTGCTCGTGACCCAGCTCAACATGAAGGGGCTCCCATGGGCTATTTTCCTCGTTTTCAGCAAAACACCAGGTATATCGACCCGGCAGGCTGTGGGTGGTCGGAAGTCCCCCTTGGCCCGCATAGGCCCCCGCCCCATTGATGAGCAACAGGCTGATGCTTCTGCCTATGGTTGCGTTCGCTCTATTCCCTGGGCCCATCAAACCGATTGAACCATTGATGTCTAACTCCCTTGCAACGGGGCCATTTATGATGATCACAGGGGCAAAGGAATGCTGGCTTTGTGTAAGAGGATACATCACCTCCAGTCCATCTTTGCTTCCGAGGAGTTTTATGGTAGCAAGAATGACAGGCATATATTCCGGTCTTGCGCCTGCCATTGCAGCATTGACAGCAACATCTCGGACACGGATGGGACAGAAACGGGGTCCGAAATCTCTGGTCAGTGTTTCGTGAGGATCAAGATCAGTGCCCGTCAACAGCCAATCGACCCGGTCCCTTGTGGGAGGAACCAAAGGCAGTCCGTCGCTCCATTTACGAGACAGAAACATGTCCTCCATCTTGTCAACCGCACCTTGATAGGTGCGAGCTTCGAAGATAAGAGGGCCATCCTGTACATCTTCTACACTGGACTTCCAACCAGTTAACCCATATACAATTTCCTGAATGATCGGCTCCCAGGACATTCGAACTTCCCCTGTGGGAGCTGAAATCACTTCAAAGGGAATCAAGGCTGTCGCTATGGAAGGTAACCCCCGCGCCCTTGCGAAGGTTTCTGCAAGTCCTTTATATTCCTTTGTTACTATGGAGACGACGGGAATACCGCTTTTCTCTATTAAAGCGCCTACAGCGCTTTGAGGCCCTGCGCAAGTTCACCCACCGTTGCCCAATATCACTCCATCGCAGCCCATGCCCTTCAATATTTGACCGATTTGTTCGAGAGGGATCGCGTTATCCAGTTGCCCCCGCAGAGGTGACAGATTTAGGCGGGGAAATTCTGTGTACGGGATTATCTTTGTGGTTGGGAATCTCCTCTTCAGATGTGCCCTGATCAGAGGAAAGGTTTCGTCAGCCCGCCACCCTGATAGGGGCCAGCCCTCGCAAATAGTCTTCCCCTCCACAGAATCCAGGCGTGGGGCGTTTTCCCCTTCAATGGATCGAGGGGGAGTCGGACAAAGGGTCTCCAGTTTTACCGAATTGATTCTAGAGGACATAAAGGCAACCTTCCTTGTAAACATGGGCCATAAGAAAACCTATATCAGAACCGGGGCTTGCAGAGGATCTCCCGGATTCTGAGGTCAAAGAACTGATGGCTGTTGAGAGGCTTCAGCAAGATCGCTGTATCCGCCCCATATCGAGTCCCCCCGATTGATATAATATCCTCATCCGTGCGAACCAGACCTCCATCTGCGGCCATCATTGCTATTTCACAGGCAACCTTCATCCCTTGCCCGAATATACGCAGAGTGTTTGACATGACATCACCTGTTACGTGGGTATTGAACTTTGTTCTCATGGCCCGGTGGATTCCTGCGAATACATGTGTCATGGTAAGAATGACACCGCCTTTACTTTCTACGATCTTCCTATTATCTACCGAGAACTTCTGGACATCGGGACTATCAAATCCTGTTGAATGGCTGACAACAACCAACTTGAAGCCTTCGAAGGTCATGACATCCGTAACAGCCGTATCCCCTGTCCTGGATGCTATGACTATCTTCTTGACATCCAATTCCTTTGCCCTCTTCCCAACGATCTCAAGAACTGCATCTGTATTTTCTGCTCCTGAACTCTCAAAATAAGTGATCCTGCCTTCAATCATTTCTCAAACTCCATATTCCCTTCCCCCGGGGCCTGGCTCTTCGATTCTTTAGAGACGCTACTTGGCCCCAGGGAAACCAGACTTTGCCCTTCCCGGGACACAGAAACAAAAGGATATCAAATAGGGATAAACGTTAAATCCTCTGACGCCTTATGGCTCTTTAGTCCAAGTCTTCTTTACTCTGTACTGAACCCGCCATCTTCCCACCCTGTCTCTCTTTTCAGAGCTTCTAACGGTTGCATCCCTGTGGGCCCCCCTAAGCTCCGGACTTGTCAAATATGCTGCAAACGCCTCTTCATCTTCGAATTCAAAGATGGTAAGGAATCTTGGATATTGGTCATTTTCTTCTCTTTTTTCAGCTCTCGATGCCCTTCTAAGGCCGGGGAATTTGAGAAGCATAGGGATATGGATTTCGTCGTACCAGGAAAAGAAATCCCCCTCCGACCCTGGTTCAATATCGAAGGCCGAGATATTAATCACAGTATCCTTGTTCACCGTGAAATAGTCCCCCTTTCAATCAATTGGTATTATCGTACAGATCCGTGGATCCAACTGGATGTAAATGCTGTCTCCTTCCTTAAGCGATCCCGTGGAAACCGTTTTGACCCGTACAGACAAGTCCTTTACCCCGACCCGGCAATCCGTGCTGTCGCCAAGGAAGACGATGCTTTGGAG
This sequence comes from Deltaproteobacteria bacterium, assembly GCA_019308745.1. Lineage (GTDB taxonomy): Bacteria > Desulfobacterota > DSM-4660 > Desulfatiglandales > HGW-15 > JAFDHO01. The sequence continues at coordinate 5,715 of JAFDHO010000025.1, read as the reverse complement.
ATTTCCCCTTATCAAGTTCTCTCCCTCGGGGGGCTTTTCCTGGAAAATCCCTATCTTCTCAGGCCTGGCTGAAACAATTACACGGTCCTTGTTTTTCATCCCTTCAGGAAGATGGCATATCAGATGGCCTAGTTCCGTATTCACTGTCCCTCGCGCACCTCCTGCCGAGTCCAATTCAACCTCTCCTGAAAAAAGATTCGCGGCACCCAAAAAGCTGGCCACGAATTTGTTTTTGGGGCTATTGTATAATTGTGCAGGCCTGTCCAGTTGTTGTAGGACACCCTCGGACATCACTGCGATTCTGTCCGACATGGCTAAGGCCTCTATCTGGTCGTGGGTCACGTACAGGGTTGTTATTCCCAGTCTGCGAACAAGATCTCTCAGCTCGATCCTCATCTCCTCCCTGAGTTTGGCATCAAGATTGCTCAAAGGCTCATCCAGCAGGAGGATGTTAGGTTCTCGAGTAATTGCCCGCGCCAAGGCCAGTCTCTGTTGCTGTCCCCCGCTCAGCTGTGTGGCGGGCCGTTCGAACAAGCCACCGAGCCTTACCATAAGCAATGCTTCTTCGACCTTATCCCTTATCTCTTTTCTTGAGAACCTTTTCTTACTCACCCTCAATGGATAGGCCACATTGTCAAAGACAGTCATATGCGGCCAAATGGCGTATGATTGAAACACCATTCCGATATTTCTTTTGTTGGGGGGAACAAAAAGCCGTGTTTCACCACAAAACACAAGGTCATCTCCGATATAGATTCTACCGCTTTCGGGCCTTTCGAGTCCCGCCACACACCGCAAGGTAGTGCTCTTGCCGCATCCGCTGGGGCCAAGCAAAGTGAAGAATTCCCCTCTTTCGACTTCAAAGTCCATGTCTCTTACGGCTCTGACCTTACCGCGACCTGTATCATAACACTTGGACAAAGACTCGACTCTGATCATCGTTTGCCGTCTCCTGTCAAATCATCAATGATTGGATATGGGGCGGTTCCTTCCGCTTCACGATACCCATTCAAATGCAATTTTTCATAACTCAACCCTTGGAGGACCTTGAGTTCCGATCCTCATATCTTGCCCCTCTTTTTCTGTCGCCCCTGTTCTCTGCCTAAAATAATGGAGTTAGCCTGCATAGGAAACCGTCCTTGACAGCCTGGAAAGGAATCTCTGCGATACAATATATGCGACCAGTAGAACCAACGTTTGGATTAAACCTACCACGACAGCCGATTGCATCCATCCCCCATCCCAGTGTTCGAATACTACGGTCGAAAGCACGCTTGAGTTGGGACCATAGAGGAGAATCACAGTACTCAAGTCTTTGGCTGCCAAAGTAAAAAGTAATATCCATCCAGATAGAAACGCCCCCAAAAGCAGCGGCACTAGAATGCGCCAGAAAGTCTGTGCGGTTGAAGCTCCGTGCACCCACGAAGATTCTTCCAGTTCCTTGTGTATTTGGATCATGGTTGTGCTCATTAGCCTTGTCCCCAGGGGCAGGCTTTTGATCATCAAGGCAATTATGAGGATTCCCATGGTGCCGTAGAGGAAGGAAGTAGGAGGGAACAAGAGGAAGGCCCACAGAAAGCCCAAAGAAAGAACCAGCCTCGGTACTGCCCATGGTAACCAGGCCATAATGTCGAGTAGTTTTCGTTCCTTGAATTTGGTCCTCACGACCAAATAGGCTATTACCGAGCAAAAGCCCATCCCGACCGTGGCGCACACGACTGCAACGATAATTGTATTCTTCAAGGCCTCCATCAGACCCTCACTTGCCAGCGCCTCTTTCCAATATTCCAAGGTATACATATCATGCTGGAAGTACCCGATGATCTTCATGAATGATCCCTGGACCAGGACCGCTAAAGGAAGCAACAGGACCAGGAAGAGAAAAGCGACAACAATTCCACAGGTCACGTACCTCCAGGCACCCAGATCAATAGGCCTCACCGCGTATTGCTTTCCCGAAATAGTGGTGTACTCCTTCGTCCCCAGGAGCTTCCACTGGATAACTATGAGGGTAATGGTCGTGAGGAATAAGGCAGAAGACAAGGCCATTGCATCCTGAAATCGCGGGGGATTCCGAAAAAAGATGTTTTCGAAGATGGCGGTCGTGAACACCCTGATACCTTTATCGAATCCTAGAAACAGCTCCGTCTCAAATGACTCTATGGCCAAGACAAAGCTGATAATAAAGGCTGCGAAGATGGCTGGCCTTAACAAGGGTAAGTATATCTTCCATATCGTCGTAAACCAGGAGGCCCCTGACATCCTAGAGGCCTCCTCCAGGCTACTATCGACATTTCTGAATGCGGGAATGAGAAAAATAATCAAGAAAGGGAACATTCCCATAACACTCGCGAAGATAATCCCACCATAGGAATTGATATCTATCGGAGATCTGGGAAGTCCGATAACTCTTTCCAGGAACATATTGAACATCCCTACATCTCTTTGGAAAAGCAACACCCATGCCAAAATAATTGGAAGATAGGGGAGAAAGAATTTGAAGACGAATATCCTTTCGAAAAAATGTCTCAATGGGGTATTGGTACGCGTAATGATCCAGGTTACCGCGATGGCAAGAGTAGTGCTGATGCAGGATCGGCAGAGGGCGAGCCACAGGGTTGTCCAAATAAGCCGCGGCAGAGCCGGGTTGGAATATGCTCGGCGGAAGCCCTCCAAATCATATCCTCCTGGATTTGCAGGGCTCCCTTTCAAGAATCCGGCGTAGAAGATCATACCAAATGGGTAAAGGATAAAGAAAATCATAAGCGCCGTAATCAGTCCCCGAAAAAGGATTACAGCATTGACTCTTCCCACTAGCCTTGATCCCCCCTTCTCATAGATACCGTGCTGGGGTTCTATCGGGTCTGGCCTCTTTTGCTATTACGTCGATCCGTGCCACCGGCCTCTGCCATCATCTTCAAGGGCTGCTAAAGGCCATATTCCTTCAATAGTGCTTCTGCTTCTTTTCTTTTTTTGGGCAGAACCTCTCTCCACTCCTCGGTTGAGAATACAGTGATCGGTTTCAACTTTGCTATATCCTCGTATGCTGATCCTGCGGCAACGTCCGAACGCCATGGTGCCCCCTTGTTGGCTGCCCTCATCTGATGTCTTTCCTTACTGAGCAGGAAATTAATCCACACTTTGGCAGCGTTGGGGTGTGGAGCCACTTTTGACACAACTGCCAAAATGACTATTGGCATGATGCCCTCTTCGGGAGCGATCCAGTCGATAGGCGCACCCTTAGCCTGTTGTTTCATGGTCTCGCTTTTGCTGATGATGAGCATCAGCTCTTCCTGGCCGCTTGCAAGGCCTTTCACCTGGTCCCAATAGCTCCTCTTTACTTTGGGCTTGTTATCCATGAGTTGCCTGAGAAATCCCTTTCCGTATAGCTTTTCGAGGGTATACCAGAAATAGTTGCCGGACCCCGGGATACGAGGTTCCTTCAGGGAGAATTTCCCCCTCCACCTGGGCTTCAGCAGGTCCCTGTAGTTTCTGGGATACTCATTCTTGGCCAGCAGTTTTCTGTTTACCCCTATGCCGTAGTATGTACCGTAGAACACAAAAGCGTTCTTTGCGTACGCCAAGGGGTGGGTCGTCCAGGGCACGTCCGGTTCCAAGGCATTCGGTGGCGTGAAAGAGAGGAGCATCCCATTTTCACTCATTGAAAATGCCGCATCTACCCCTTGGTAGGAGACGTCACCCAAACCCTTATTGGCCCCGATTTCCGCGTCAAAACGATTTCGGGCCTCCGAGCCTCTCATGGCCAGTTTCTTGACCTTGATCTCCGGGTAGAGCTTATTGAACAACTTGACCCTCCTTTTGTCCCAATCAGGCTGTGCAAAACCATAGATGACCAACTTCCCCTCCTTTTTCGCTGCCGCCTCTATGGCCGGCCAATCTTCCAAGGCCTCCGCGTAGGGATCCGCACCCTGGCTGATTTCGGTATTGACAAAGAAAAACATCAAAGCGAGCATCATTACCATCAGGCTATATCGTTTAATGGTATCCTTGCGTTCCATAAATAAAACCTCCTTTCCCTTGATGTTGACACCGCAAGATTGAATCATGTCCAACAAGTATTCAATCCACTATGGCAATGGCCCTCACTGGAGAGCCGCTCCCTCCGCGTATCTTCAACGGAAGAGCACAGAACTTGAATCTGGTCTTGCCCGTTTCCTCAAGATCCCTAAGGTTAAGTCCTTCCACGTGCAGGATTCCATTCTGACAGAGCAAGGTCTCATGTACCGGATGCCCGACAACGGTAAGGCTATGCATTCGCCTCTGTTCCGACACATCGGGAAGACCGTGAGTGTCAAAGTTCACCGAATCCATGCCAAATGCCGTGATCTTTTTTGATACCAGCCAATCAGCCGACTCCTGGGTCAAATGAATTCGCATTTGAATATACTCAACGGGATTCTTGTCGAAATTGACATAGTTCCCTGTATTCACAATGACCATTGTTCCCGGCTTTACTTCCACCCCAGCTTCTTCTTCCGCCTTCTCGAAATCAGTGACCAGGATTGGGTCATGTTTCTTTTTGTATTTCATGTCCAAGAGGACAGCATCCAGCATCCACAGTCTTTCTAAGGGAATCTCATCAATAGTCTCCCCGTGGGGTTTCGTCCTGGGGCAAGTATGACTCGGAGCATCCACGTGGGTCCCTACGTGATCAGAAAGCAGCAACATCATCGTGTCGTGGCTCATAAAGGGCTCCTTACCGTCCTTTTGCAGTTGATGCCATTCGGTTGGTGGTAAGCCCTTGTCCCATATCTGAGGTTTGTCATGGGTATGCAACATCCAAGTCTTCACAGGGGCCCCTTTGATAAGCGAGGGCATGTCTTCAAAGATTTCATGTGACAAGTCAACAATTGCCGGCATCTTCGAAGCTCCTTTCTTTCTGCGCGTACTACTGGCTCCTTATTTAAGGCTTTGACTTAAGTACGGCGCTCCAAATGCTCGACGCGAACCCAAAGAGGGGGCTCGACATCAATGGCGAGTTCAGCGCAATCCAGCTCGCACAAGACACAATAGGAGCATTCGTCGGGACGGAGCACAAAGGGAAGGTTCTTTTCAGTGTCCCACCCGAATACATCCATGGGACAAATGTCGTAGCAGGTCTTACAACTCTTACAACTTGAGTAGTCTATTCTCGGCCCGTGGCTCATTGATGTCACCTCCTCCTTCCTACCATTCATGTACCCATTCGGGAGATTCAATGCTGAATCTCATGGTTCCGTCTTCCCGCCAGACAACAACGGTCCTATTCTCCCATTTTTCGTCATCCTGCTCGGGATAGTCGACACGATGGTGTGCAGGAATAAGACGGCTTTCCGTGCGTATCAACGATGAGTTTACATGCAGTTCAGCCACCTCCATCATATTCTTGACGGTTTGAACATGCATCAGTTCATGAGGATCCTTGGCCTTTAGGTTTGGTTTATAGCTTTCTCTGATCAGCTTCAAGAACTCGAGAAAACGGGTCATCCTGGCACCGTGTTTTTCCATGCCTGCGTAATCGGTCAACATAGTTCGGACAGTGTCCTCAAGTTCCAGCGGATCGACGCCTTCTTTTCTTGCCAGGGGGGCATAGAGATCTTGTCTAATCCGTTCTATTTGAGCGCCGATCGGGTTGAGAGCTCCAGCATTCCTGGCGAATTCACCCGCTTTGAGCCCACAGAGATAACCCCACGCGAATGCCCCCATGGAACCTGT
>JAFDHO010000175.1 GCA_019308745.1 Deltaproteobacteria bacterium | reverse complement strand
GGATAGGCAAAAGGATAGTCCACTTCCAGGACCTCCGAAGGGGCTGGAGGCGCCGGCGCAACAGGCACGATTTCCGCGGAGGCATACTGTGATAGTTCACTCACGAGGCCATCCTGATCCACGGCCTTAACCGCGAAGTAGTAGGTCACTCCCTTGCTCAATCCTGTCACCTCATAGGAAGTGTCCGCGACCAGGTCTGAATTAGCTTTTTGGTCGATCTGGTCGCTACGGGTGCTGTAATAGACGTTGTACCCTGCCACATCGGTCGAAGTGCTTGCCGTCCAACTCACACCTACGGATGAGCCCGATGCCTGGGAGGCGATCATGCCGGTGGGGGCCTCAGGTGGCCTGGCGAGGTGGATGATCTCATCCAGTATGGCGGTCTGCCCCGGCAGGACCTTTATGCCACTGATCCGGGCTGTCTGAAACCCTGCCTTGTAGGCAGTGATGTTGGCGGTCCCTTCGTTTACCCCCTCGAGCAGGAAAGCGCCATCAGGGAGTGACTGGGCCAAAATGCTCGTGCCGTCTACGGATACCGTCACGTTGTCGTGGGAGGATTCCCCTTCAAGCTCTACTTTACCGCTTATGTTACCCACAGGCGGAATCATCTCCACGGGCTTGACAAAAGTTGTCTCCCAGGGCGTAACAACGACCCCGCTTCTTACCACGGTCTCATAATTTGCCTGTGTAAAGAGCAACTTGCAGGTACCGGCAGGCACATTGCTGATTATGAATCCCCCGTTCGTGTCCGTCCCCACAAGTGGGATGTCCGTTCCTTCCACCTTGACGCTGATGCCACCATGGCTCTCCTGTCCCAGGTACGTGGCCGTTCCCACGATGGAGCCGAATGCCTCTCCTTCCGAGGCAGTGAGACTCCCGTCCTGGGTCGTGGTCTTTCCCGCTGTTATCTGGACGTCCTCGATGCGGAGGGCCCCATACCCCTCTGCTTTCATGAAGACCGTGTAAGACCCCTGGGGGATGTCGTTTATGGTGTAGATCCCCGAAGAATCCGTGACAGCTTGATATTGGGTCCCTGCCAGGGCAACAAGAATGCCGGAATAATCCCCAAAATTGTCTTTGGTAACGGTCCCTGCAAGGGCCCCCTTGCTGGTATTTATGTTCAACAGGATAGGAGCTTGACCGTTTGAACCTGTTGCAATTGAAATAGAGGAGCTTTTGGGGATAAAGCCCGGCATTGCTACTTCGAGCTCATAGTCGCCCACTGGAATATCCTGGAAGGCGTAATTGCCCTGGGCGTCTGTCGTCGTGAGATACGTCGTTCCAGCGTCTTTTCGGAGTGTCACCAGAACCCCGGTGTAGTCCGTCTCCCCCTGGAGCCATACGGTCCCTGCTACCGAACCTACCACCGAAGGGAGGATCAACACATCCAGGGAGGTCTCCTGCTCGGGTTCCACAGGGACATCCTTCATGGTAATGGTCCCGAAGTTCTGCTTGGAGGCGCGTAGGTCGTAGGTCCCTTCAGGCACGTTGAAGATGGTGAAATTCCCGGACGAATCCGTGGAGGCATCGAAGGAGGTGCCTGGAACGTAGACATGAATTCCCGCGTGGTCCGTTTCACCCTCAAGCTGAACCTGTCCGCTAATGCTTCCCACGGGCTTCATGCGCAGGGTCTTCAGGTGGACGCTGCGGCCTGCTATCTTGATGTTCTCCACCCTGACGGCCTTGGAATTATCCGAACTTACGGCCGTGAGGGTGTAGGTGCCGTTGGGCAGGTCAGCCACTTCCAGGAAACCGTATTCATCTGTGATAGTTTCCTGGAACCAGTCATCTTCCCCATCGCCGTCCGTGTCCCTTCCGATCTTGACACTCTTGCCCGCAGCCATTGCCACCCTGACAACCCCTCTTAGCGACTGGCCGGCTGTCCCTCCCCTTAGCCCAGCCAGGGATTGCATGACAAACACGGCATCCTCGAGCCCAAGCTTCTCGTCACCGCTCTGGTCAGGAGGGACGACATCGGTCTCCAGGCGGGACAGAATCTGAAGCATGCGGACCAGGTCTTCTACAGAGGGCTCATAGGATGAAATGGAGAGGTCGAGGGGCAAGATCTGCCCCTGGTCAAGGCTCAGGCCTGACTTGGAGCTTTCACCCAGGCCAGGGGCCGAGGCCGTGATCGTGAAATCGATGCAGGGAGGCGGGTTTCCCACGTACGCCCCGTTTGGCAGGGTGAAAAACTTTATCTGGCTGGCACCGCAGGAAAAGATTACGTCAGCAGGATAGATGCCCTTGCCCGAAGCATCGGTGACCATTCCGGTGATGAATGAAACCTGTGGCAAGTCAATGATGTTGGCGGTAATCTTGTATTTCCCGGCCCCCAAGGCCGTGGAGGTGAACAGGACTGTGATAACCAGGGTACATATCAAAATGGTGAGATTTCGTTTTTTCATATCCAGGCCCTCATGAACGAGACAGAGCTCGTTCACTACAATTCGTTTGGCGTGGCTGTTCACTACAATTCGTTTGGCGTGGCTGTTCACTACATTCATTTGGCGTGGCTGTTCACTGCGATGTGCCGCCATCCACGTAGGGAACGGGCTCCATCCCACTCCTCCTCGCGTAGGGCACGACGTCTCTGTCATGCCTTCATGCCCCGCAGGGTATAACCTCCGTGTCATTCTTCACATGAACAACACCGAGGCCAATCCTATTGAACGACACCGGGGCTAACCCTGCTGAACGACACGGAGGTCGTTCAATACGTCTATCTGGCGTGGTCGTTCACAATAACGTGCCAACCCCACGTAGGGAATGACCTCCGTGTCATTCCCAACATGAACGACACCGAGGCCAATCCTCTTGAACGACACCGAGGCCAATCCTCTTGAACGACACGGAGGTCGTTCACTACAAGGGATTAACCATTCCATAGGGGACGACCGCTGTGTCGCGCATCACATGAACGGGACAGAGGTCGTTCACTACGTATCTTTGGGGTGGTCGTTCACTACACCGTATTGTTCTCTTGTTGCGGGTTAACAGGGGCTCAATCTGTTTTGGCTGTTAAGTTACCAATACTACATCTACTACAATAGACACACGCTAAAACAGATTTCTTACAGGTGAGAAACCTTAAACGAGGTTAACTTCTATTAACTTCTATTGCTCAAAAATGATTTTATAGAATCTTCATTTGCCAGTCAAGGGGAAAAAGCACAATAATATACTGAGATCAAAGGCCTTTTTACACTTACCAATGGAATGGGAAGGAGAAACGGTATGACTTTTTGAGCTCGTTTCCCTGTTCTCACCAGCGCGTGAAAACCTTAGTTCACGGTGGCATTAATGCAGTGACGTGGCCTCCTGACAGCAGATCTGGCACCTGTGTGCTCTAGATTCCTGCTTCCGCAGGAATGACAGGGGCGGAGCAGCGTCATTTCGGCCCCGCATCTCATGTGCGGGATAAACTCCGGCCGGAATCCAGTTCTTTCAGAATACGTCACTGTATTTTTGCCGTAGAGTACTTAGTCGTCCAGCGTTCTACCGCCCGGCGAGAGCCCTGACCACGTCTTCCATGGTGGCCTTCGGGGTTTGGGAAAGGATGTTGGCGGCCAGGTTGGCCACGAAGGCAGCAGATATGGAAGTCCCCCCGTAGGTCCCCGGATCCCCCTTGTACCCGACAGGCAGGAAGGCAAAGCCCGGGGCGTAGAGAGACACGAAATCGCCGGAATTGGACTTCTCCCACATTGTCCCATCCGGACTTGTCGCTCCAACCCCAATGACAGACTCGTAGGCCGCGGGGTAAACCGGTCTGCCCGTAGGCTCGTTGCCCGCCGAGGCTACAAAGATAAGGCCCTTCTTACTCGCCCGGGTAAAGGCCTCATCCAGGAACCGGCTCCTGGTCTCGGACCCCCAGCTCAAGCTCATGACACGGGCGCCGTTTTTCATGGCAAAATCCATGGCCTCCATGATCAGGAAACTGGAGGTGAACCCCTTGTCGTCAAAGGCCCTGACAGCAATAATGGGCCGTTGCGCCTCAGGGGGAGCCCTCACGCCGAGGGGCCTCACCACGCCAGAGGCGATGTAGGCCATCTGTGTCCCGTGCCCCAGGGAATCCGAAATCGGCCTTTCAGGATCCAGGGCATCCAGTGAGGCCTTCACCAGGGAGCGGAGGCTGCTATTGGCTGCCAGCCCCGAATCAAGCACAGCTATGGAAACATCTCTCTCCACCGTATGAGCGACGACGTCGGGGACTGCCCGTTGAGTGGAGTCGTCGCCTGCCTCTGGGACAGGGAGGGGGTACACGAAATTGGGTTCCGTTTCCGCTACCCTCGGATGCTCCTTGAGCGTCTCCGAAAGCCCGGGGACATCGGAGCCTGGGGGCAGGCGCACCTTGTAGAGTCCCAGAAGGGGGTAGCTGTCCTCTAGCCAGCCGTGGATCCTGTTGAGTATCCCCTGGAGGTCCTGGAGGGTGCTCCCCTCCCTGAGCCGAATAAGGATCTCATTGTCCACGTAGAGTGAGCCGTCCCGGGGATTCCGGGCTATGGTAAGATTCGGGCTCCTCTCCAGGGTCTCCATGCCATCCTTTCGGCCCGGCCTGAACACGTGGATCTCCGCCAATCGAGGCAGGTCCCCCAGGGGCCCAGGGATGGTCTCCCAGACCAGGACATGATTCAGGCCCCGGAGGATGGAATCCAGGGCCCCTTGGATGTCACGATCCTGAAAAGATGCCGTAATCCGGGCATTCACCTCCGGATCCATGCGCACCTTGACGCCCTGCTCCGCAATCCGCTCCAGGATGCTTTTCAAGGAGACCTGCTCGGCATGGAGGGTAAGGCGTTCCCCTGTCATTCGCACCACGAGGCTTTCCCCGGATGCCGAAAGGCTCAAAAGGACGAAGATTGCGACTAGAGGCAGGACAAGGCTCTTTATGGTCCAAAACCGGCCTGAATGGGCTGTGTCACGAATGGCTCTTCTCCTTGACCAAGATCTCCTTAAGGGGGACCATGATCCTCTTTGCCTGTCCCTCGGAGAGGTAGAAGGGGGAATCACTCTCCGAGGACGTGGAGGGGTATTCTTTCCCCTCTACCCCCTCCGGGGAATAGATGGAAAACACGTAGTCCTTGGCCCCCTTGAGGTGCAGGCGATAGATGGGTTCCGTGAACTCTTCCTTCTTGCGCCCATAGAGGTATCTCGAGCATTTCAGGCGGGAAAGGACGAACAAGAGGTCCTTCAGTCTTTCTTCCTTCACCTCTTTGCCGTCCTTGCTTTTCCATGCAGGTCTCTGCCTCGTCTCCTCGCCCTTTTTCCCTTCTCCTCCCCCGGACGTCTTGACCTCCACCGGGGGCTGCTGGCGAGACAGGATCACGGCCCGATCTTTTTCCTTGATCTCGATTTGTGTTATCTCGGATTCGGAGAAGGCCAGCACCTTTTTGTCCCGGATCTCGTCCAGGTTGAGATCGAAGCTCCCCCTGAAATTCCCCTGGGCATGGTAGACTCCCTCCATCGTGCCCATCTTGACGAAGGTGTGTTGAAAGGAGGGGGCCACTCTACCGATCTCAAGTTCCCGGCTCAATTGATCTCCGGCCCAGGCTTTGACCCGGATCCGCCCCTGCTCGTCCAGCCCATACCGCTCGTAGCTCCTCCTTTCGGACACCAGAGCCGTAAGAGCCAACCCCTCCAGGGTGTCCAAAATCTGCCTCACTTTCTCTGGATCTGCACGGTACCCCTCGGGAGGGAGCACCCATCTATCGTCCTTTCTTTGAAGGGTCAAGGTACGGCCTCCCTTGGCTATCTCTATCCTGTCTATCGCGGCCTTGGGGAGGGGGGGGAGTTTGGGCAGGGAATAGCCGGACCTGTCCTCATGCCTCAAGAAGAGATAGGCGGACAGGGCAATGATCACAAGGGCAAGGACAAGGTATTCCTTCTTGTGCTTCATGGGCCTTTTCCTCTCACGTGTCACGTGCCGAACATGGTCTGGATCCGCCTCCTTCGCGCATGCCTCCAGAGCCAGACCCCGATACCAAACAGGACCACAAGCACGGGTAGCCCTGCGATATTGAAGGTCTTTACAAAGGCCCTGGTCCTAGCCCCTACCTTTTCCAAGGGGTTGAACCTCAGCTCCTTGCTCCTGAGAAGGGCCACGTTCTCGCGGCCATTCAGGTAATCCAGGGTGTTCAGGAGAAACATGGCATTGGAGCTCCGCCCTTTTTTGTCCAGCAACTGGTCCTTGAGTACCTCCGAGGTTGCAATGATGAAGATCTTTCCTGGCCTTCCCCTTTCAATGAGGGCACCTTCCTGCTGGACGGGTACGTTACCTGCTCCTTGCTTTTGACCCGAAGCCCCTTTCTCTCCCTTTTCACCTCCCTTCCCTTCTGGAGGGGGACTCTCCGGGATCTCCTTGCCCGCAAAGTAACTCCGAAAACTCCCTTCCAGGAGGTAGGCGAGGGGGCGGCTCTTCATGGCGGTCTGATCCTTGGGCGGATGGATAAGGAAGGGGTTGAGGTTGATGGGAGGGCGCATTTCCCAGGATCGCTCCGAGGAACTGAACAGTCGCTGGACTTGGATTCCCATCTCCTCGGTCTTTCCGGCATCCACATCCAGGGGGGAGACTTTATAGACCACAAGCCCCTTGATGTTCTCCAGGAACCCTATTCCGCGGTTGATGGACTCCTTTTGGATGATGGGTGCAAAATAGATGGGCCTCTCCCCGCCTCCAAACTGGGCCGGCAGCCTCTGCTTGTAGCAGCTCTCATCCATCACGTAGGAGGTCTTGACGCTCACCCCGTAGTGTTCCAGGAGCTTTTCAAGGCCCGTATCCAGGGGAGCGATGCCCGCACCCTGCCCGCCAGGGTTCGATGGTCCCTCCTTCTCCTGGAACCGGTCCAGGAAGATGGCCAGGCTCTTTCCTTGCATCAGGAACTGGTCGATCTGGAAGAGCTCGTAGTCTGAGAACTTCTCCCGGGGCCCCGCCACCAAGAGGCAGTTGAAGCTGTCCGGGATGGCCCCCTTTTTCAGCTCCACCTCCTTTATGGTGTATCCCTGGGAGACCAACGTACGAAAGGCATCCAACCCTCCTTCTCCCTGCTGCCTTCCCGGGCTTCGCGACCGGGTCCCATAAAGGCTGAGGGTGCCATGATCCGTCAGGTATCCCAGGTCCTCGTTGATCTCCATGATGGATTCGATGCCCTGGCTTACGGCCTCCTCCAGCCGGCCGAGGTCGGTCATCTGGTATTGTGTCCCGATCAAGGGAAGCCGCAGCACATGGATCAAGGGGATCGACGTCCACTTCTCCCCCTGCTCGATCACCAGGCCGACGACCCCCTCCCCGGCCTCTATGTTTTTCTCCGGCAGGCTGGGCCACTTGAGGGTGAGGAGGTTGTACTTCCCGGCCACCTTCTCCTGGCCCGGATCCTTGGTGGGATCCACGCGCTCGAAGGCCAGCTTTCCATAATGTTTCCTGTTCAGTCTTTCCACGATCTCCTGCATCCTCCCGGGCAGTTGGGGCACCTCCTTGAGCCGTACGTGGGGGGCCACCCTCTCAAGTGCAGAAGAGAGGAAAAGCTTGACACGGATCTTTTCCTTGAGCCTCAGCAGGGCACTGATCTTGTTGTTGAGCTTCTGGATTGCGGTGGTGAGCCTGTACTCGAGGCCTTCCGGACTCGTAACCGTGGCGATCCTTTCCATCAGGTCGCCGTGGATCAAGACGAGGCCCATGTAGGCCTTCTTGAACTTGACTTCGTCTTTTTCAATGACCCGGATCTCCACGGGGCGGATCCCGTAGCTCCTTGCAAGGGCCTGGTTTCCCTTCGCCTGCTCACTTATAGAGCCTTCTTCCGGACTTACGTCGTAGAACCGGTAGGTGAAATACCTGTTGGCGTAGCGCCCGTATTCCTGCAAGAGGTCCCTGAGGTAGCGTTCGGTGGCGTTGTAAGGGGCGGGCAGGTCCTTGGTGAAAAAGACATTAATGGTGAGGGGCTCGGACAGGGTGGCCACCACCTCCCGGCTCGCCTTCGACAGGGAATACACCTTGCCCTCTGTCAGGTCCTGCCTGAAATAGAGGGTGGTTCCCGCCACGTTTACAAGGACCACGACAACCACATAGGCGAGAAACCTGGCGTATCTTCCGGAGGCGGCCTTGAATCCCATCCTTCCAACTCCTCCTCAGCTTCTCCGTTCCAGGGCAAGATGGGTCCCGTAAAGCCCCAGAAAAATAATGCTCAAAAAGTAGAGGACATCCCTGGAATCAATGATCCCCTTGGCGATGTTCTCGAAATGAAAGCTCGCGCCCAGGTATTCCAACACGCCCACCATGGCGGCCGGGAGAAAGAAGAGGACCTTATCAATCAGGGTCAGGCTGATGCAGAGGGCCATGGCCGTGATAAAGGCAATGATCTGGTTTCGGGTGAGGGAGGAAGCAAAGAGGCCCACCG
>JAFDHO010000174.1 GCA_019308745.1 Deltaproteobacteria bacterium | reverse complement strand
CCTTCGGGTCGTGGGCCGCGGTTTCCCCCACTGATAAGTCGCGAAAAGACGGCGCCCTCCCGCCAGTCACTCCAGAAAAGGCCTCATCCCCTGTTCTGCTTTGGTGAGGGGGCATTTCAAACGGCTAAAGTGTTACGAAAAATCTTGCCTAACCTTGAAAAATCCAAAAGAGTGTTTATATTAATATAGATTATGAATATGTAGTAATATCAAGTAGTTATGGTCATTTGTCTCATGATTCCCGCCTATTTTCCCCCCAGCAAAAAGAGAAACATAAGGACTTTTTTTTTGAAAGTTCATTTTTCTTGAAAGGAGGATTTGGAGTATGAAGGTGAGGCCTTTGAATGACAGGGTACTGGTCGTCAGGACAAGTGAGGAGGAAAAGACCTCGGGCGGAATAATCATTCCTGACACGGCCAAAGAAAAACCCCAGGAAGGGAAGGTTGTTGCCGTTGGGCCCGGGAAGGTGGATGGCAATGGGAAGCGCATTACCCCTGAAGTAAAAAAGAATGATCGTGTTCTCTTCAGCAGGTATGCAGGAACGGACATAAAGATTGACGGTGTTGAACACCTTATTATGAGAGAGGACGATATCCTCGGCGTCATAGAAAAGTAACTGAGGAGGTGTCGACGAATGGCAAAAAAGGAGATCAAGTACAGTGAGCAGGCAAGGGAAAAGATGATGAAGGGGGTGAACGTCCTGGCCGATGCGGTCAAGGTCACCCTTGGGCCCAAGGGGAGAAACGTGCTCCTGGAAAAATCCTTCGGCTCACCCAAATCCACGAAGGATGGCGTTACGGTTGCCAAGGAAATCGAGCTGGAAGACAAGTTTGAGAACATGGGCGCCCAGATGGTGAAGGAGGTAGCATCCAAGACGTCAGATGTTGCAGGTGACGGGACGACCACAGCGACTATCCTGGCACAGTCTCTGTACAGGGAGGGTTCAAAGCTCGTGGCTGCCGGATCGAATCCAATGGCCATTAAGAGAGGAATCGACAAGGCCGTGGAGGTCGTCGTTGGTGAGCTGAAGAAGATCTCGAAACCCACCAAGGAAAAGAAAGAGATTGCCCAGGTTGGAACCGTCTCTGCAAACAACGATCCGACCATAGGTGAAATCATCGCTGAGGCCATGGAGAAGGTGGGGAAGGAAGGTGTTATCACGGTTGAAGAAGCAAAGGGCATGGAAACGGCCCTTGAAATCGTTGAGGGCATGCAGTTTGATCGAGGATACCTGAGCCCCTACTTCGTGACCGATGCGGAGAAGATGGAGGTGGATCTCGAGGAGCCCTACATCCTGTTGCACGAGAAAAAAATCAGCAACATGAAGGACCTTGTGCCGATTCTCGAACAGATTGCAAAGATGGGGAAACCCCTGCTCATCGTTGCAGAAGATGTAGAAGGTGAGGCACTGGCGACACTGGTGGTGAACAAGATCAGGGGAACCTTGAAATGTGCGGCGGTTAAGGCCCCCGGCTTTGGCGACAGGCGCAAGGCCATGCTGGAGGACATCGCGATTCTCACCGGCGGACAGGTCATCAGCGAAGACCTGGGTCTGAAGCTGGAAAACGTGACCCTCAACGACCTCGGTACGGCAAAGCGGATTACCATAGACAAGGACAATACGACCATTGTAGACGGAGGCGGAAGCCGCAAGGCCCTTGAGGGGCGCGTGAAACAGATCAGGGTCCAGATCGATGAGACGACGAGCGATTACGACCGTGAAAAGCTCCAGGAGCGGCTGGCAAAGTTGATAGGCGGGGTCGCGGTCATTAGTGTCGGTGCTGCAACCGAGGCAGAGATGAAGGAAAAGAAGGACAGGGTTGAAGATGCCCTTAATGCTACCAGGGCGGCCGTTGAAGAAGGCATTGTCCCGGGAGGTGGTGTGGCCCTCATCAGGGCCATGAAGGCACTGGACAAGGCGAAGTTCGACGGTGATGAGCAATTGGGTGCTGACCTGGTAAAACGTGCCCTCGAAGAACCTGTCAGGCAGATCGCGGACAATGCGGGATTCGAGGGTTCCGTTATCGTTCAAAAGGTTGTGGAAGGAAAGGAGAATTTCGGGTTCAACGCCGAAACAGGGCAGTTCGAAAATCTAATAGAGGCCGGCATCATCGATCCTACAAAGGTAACGAGGTTCGCCCTTCAAAATGCGGCGTCGGTGGCCGGGTTGCTTTTGACCACCGAGGCCATGGTAGCCGAAAAACCGGAGGAGAAGAAACCTGCTGCACCAACTCCGTCCCCGGAAGACATGTACTAACAGAAGGCACTCGCACACATCTCAAGGCGGGCAGGAATCCTGCCCGCCATGGATGATTTTTTTGTTTCTTCGTCTTTTTTCATGCTGTCGTCTTTTGAATGGCAAGAAAATGAAGCGAAAGGAGGTCACTGAACATATGGGTAAGATCAGAGTTGCCATAGCAGGGCTGGGGAACTGCGCCAGTTCGTTGATTCAAGGAATCCATTACTACAGGGATAAGGATCCTGAGGAAGCAATCGGCCTCATGCATTGGGAGATCGGAGGGCATGTCCCCGGTGACATCGAGGTGGTTGCTGCCTTTGACATAGACAGAAGGAAGGTCGGCAGAGACGTCAACGAGGCCATATTTGCCCTGCCCAATTGTACCAAGGTCTTCTACCGCGATCTTCCCTCATCTGGAGTCGTCGTCCAGATGGGGAGGATACTGGACGGCGTATCGGAACACATGAAGGACTGGGAGGAAAAATACACATTTGTTCCCGCAAAGGAACCTGAACCGGATAGGAAACGGTTTATTCGATTACTCAAGGATTCGGGAGCGGAGATATTGTTGAATTACATGCCGGTCGGATCTGAGGAGGCAACACAATTCTATGCCGACTGTGCCCTGGAAGCCGGAGTGGCCTTCATAAACAACATACCGGTGTTTATTGCGAGCAGCCCGGTTTGGGCACGGAGGTTCAAGGAGAAGAACATCCCCCTCATAGGGGACGACATCAAATCACAACTCGGTGCTACAATCACGCACCGAGTGCTTACCGACCTCTTCAAGAAAAGGGGAGTCAAACTGGATAGGACCTACCAGCTCAATACGGGCGGAAATACGGACTTCCTCAACATGCTGAACCGACACCGGTTGAAATCAAAGAAGAAGTCAAAGACCGAGGCGGTCCAATCCGTAGCCGCCTCCCGGCTGGACAATGAAAATATCCATGTTGGCCCGAGCGACTATGTGCCCTGGCAAAAGGATAATAAGGTCTGCTTTCTCCGCATTGAAGGGAGGCTTTTTGGAGATGTCCCCATGGACCTGGAACTGAGACTGTCGGTGGAAGACTCTCCCAATTCCGCGGGCGTGGCGATCGATGCGGTTCGCTGTGCCAAACTTGCGCTGGATCGTGGAATGGGCGGTATCCTGGAAGGGCCGTCAGCCTATTTCTGCAAGCGCCCGCCGCGCCAGTACCCGGACGACGAGGCATACGCACTGACGGAGGAATTCATTTCCCGTGGCAGAGAAAGACCACATGAAATGCCTGATTATCGCGGCAGGAAAGGGGAGCAGGTTACGGCAGAAGTACTATAGCAAACCCCTCGTACCTGTCCTCGGTGTCCCGATCATCGAAAGAGTTATCAGGAATGCTGCCAGGGCTGGAATAAGTGATTTCTATGTTGTTACGGGATACAAGGGAGAGGAAGTGCGTCATTATCTGGACGGGCTCAAAAGGAGGTGTCATTTCAACATAACGCACATCATTAACGATGACTGGGATGCGGGGAATGGCATCTCTGTGATCAAGGCTGAAGACAAACTCAAGGGAAATTTTCTCTTGATGATGGGAGATCATCTGGTCGATCCGGAGCTCATAAGGAGGCTGATCGACCAGAGACTCCCCCCCGGAGAAGTCACCCTGGCCATTGAGCGGGATACGAACTGCCCGCTGGTTAACTTGGATGATGCTACCAAGGTCTGGACCAATAACGGGAAACTGAGGGACATAGGGAAGGATCTAGAGAGCTTCAACGCCTTTGACACAGGCGTATTTCTCTGTTCCCCCGCGATCTTTGATGGCATCAGCGAGAGCATTTCCAGATACGGGGACAGTACCCTGTCCGGGGGAGTGAGGTGTCTTGCGAAAAAGGGCAGGGTCAATGTGTGGGATACGGGTGGCAGATTTTGGATCGACATAGATGACCCGGTGTCACTGAGCAAGGCTGAAGAGGCGCTCCTACAGAGTATTCCTATCAAGAAGAATGATGGACCTGTTTCCAGGGTCTTTAATCGTCCCATCTCCACCAGGTTATCGAAATACCTGGCCAGGCTGCCCTTGACCCCCAACTTGATATCCATCATGTCCTTTGTGCTCTCCATGCTCGGAGCCGGTCTATTTCTTCTGGGCAGTTATCCGGCCCTTTTGGCAGGGGGCATCATGGCCCAGTTGGCCTCAATTGTGGACGGTTGCGATGGTGAAATTGCCCGCCTCAAATACCAGGAGAGCGCCTATGGGGGCTGGCTGGATGCGGTCTTGGATCGGTACGCCGACGCCTTTCTGTTGTTTGGTCTGACCTGGCACGTGTATTTGACACGAAAGGATCCGAGCAGTATTCTTGTTGGATTTATGGCGGTCATAGGATCCTTTATGGTCAGCTACACGGCAGACAAATATGACAGTCTCATGCACAGCCGGATAGGGAAGGGCTACTTGAGGATTGGCAGGGATATCAGGGTATTATTGATATTTCTTGGAGCTACCTTGAATCTGCCCTTTTTGACCCTCTGTCTCATGGGAGCGACAATGAACGCAGAGGTCCTCAGGAGGATGATTCTCTGCAGGGGGAGTGGATGAACCTTTCCAGGCTGAAACATCGAATAAGAAAAATCATTATGACATCTAGTGTTCCCGAGGACCTGAATCACGCTGAAAATACCCTGGATTGGTTGGTGAGGCTGAAACCGGACGCTGACCAGGCTCTTCAGATAGCCGCGTTCGGCCACGATATTGAGAGGGCGGTAAGGGCCCCGGAATTCAAGCTCCGGGCCTATCCCTCCTATGATGCCTTCAAGGACGTCCATGCTGCTAAGAGCGCCTCGATTGTCAAAAACATAATCACGGGTCATGGTCTGCCCCAAGATTTTGCCGAGGACGTATACGGGCTTGTGAAAAGGCACGAGAGGGGAGGCTGCCCCCGTTCCGATCTGCTCAGAGATGCGGACAGCCTGTCCTTTTTCGAGGTAAATCTTCCCCTGTACTTTGAGCGAGAAGGGTGGGAAAAGACGAGAGAGAGGTGCAGGTGGGGATATAGGAGGTTATCGCCTTCTCATAGGCACCTCCTTGAGACCTTCCATTTTGACAACCCAGAAATCACCGATCTCGTAGAAAGGGTGGCGAGGGAAGATGGCCACTCTCCCTAGTGATACCTCCCTCCCAATCTCCGTGCCGGAGCGTTTTCCTAGTATTCACCCAGAAAAGACGTAGAAACACAAGGGCCTCCTATTCCTATTAAGGGTTTTGCACGACAATTCCTGGGGAGGTTGTTTGGGGCGCCCTCTACTCGCCTTCGCCAGGATGCCCCCGGCTCCTGCCGGGGAGCTTCTCTCTTGATGATCAAGGTCTTGGCAACAGCCGATGGATTATTGAAAATCCTTCATCATGTTCTAAAGAACCTGGTCCTCTGGGCCAGGATACCTATGTGCGAGGCTGTGTCGCAATTCGTCATCCCCCGGCTGGACCGGGGGATCCAGGAATTGACTGTTAACATGAGCAAATTCTGGATTCCAGATCTCATCCCGCTTCGCAGGATTCGTCCGGAATGACGAATTTCGCGAATTGCGACACAGCCTCTTCCGGGGATATCTGCGAGAATTTGCGGGAAAAATCTTGAAATAATGAAGATTTTCTCTGCGGCCTCGTTGATAACCGGGCGTGAAAAGTGTTATAAAGGTTCCCTCGGTTTGGCGCAAAAAGAGAATCTGGTGTTCTGAGGGCATTGCGTCTTTGAAGAGCCTGGCAAATATGATAATGCTGTTCCAAGGTTGGGATGAGAATGGGGGAAATGTCTGATTTGTTTGATAAGGTTGAGGAGAAGGGCGAGGAGGAGACGCTCAGGAATTCTATTTGGCGATTCATCCTTTCCAGCGAGAATGCCTCCCTTCTGGTGCTCGGCGCCGTCGTAGGGCTGGCAGGGGGGCTGGGTGCCGTGGGTTTTCGATACGTGATCGGGCTCTTTCAGACACTCTCTTATGGATCAACCGGGGAATTGCTTGATCTGGTCGCAGAGAGCCCGTGGTACCTGAGAATCTTGGTTCCGGCCCTCGGGGGGCTCGTGGTGGGTCCTACGGTGTATTTCTTTGCAAGGGAGGCCAAGGGTCACGGCGTTCCGGAGGTCATGGAAGCGGTGGCATTGAAAAGGGGGGTTATCAGAAAACGCGTCGTTTTCATTAAGACCCTCGTTTCTGCCATATGTATCGGCACGGGCGGTTCAGTGGGAAGAGAAGGTCCGATCGTTCAGATAGGTTCGGCCGTGGGCTCGACCATCGGACAGTTGTTCAACGTCTCGTTTAACAGGATGAAGATCCTCGTGGGATGCGGGGCTGCAGCGGGGATCGCTGCAACCTTTAACGCGCCGCTTGCGGGCTCCATGTTCGCCTTCGAAATAGTCCTGGACGAATTCGCAATCACGGTATTCAGTCCCATCATCATCTCAGCAGTAACAGCAACAGCCGTGTCCCGCCATTTTCTGGGTGATGTCCCGGCCTTTCTCGTTCCGGCATACAAACTTATCAGCCCGTGGGAACTTTCCTTATATGGTGCTCTCGGGTTCTTTTGTGCCTTTGTTGCCGTCAGTTTCACAACACTCCTCTACCGTGTCGAGGACGCTTTTGAAAGCCTGAAATTTCCTGAATACCTGAAAGCCCCCTTGGGGGGCCTCCTGATCGGCCTCATGGGCCTTTGGCTACCCCACATCCTTGGAGTGGGATACGGGGCCATCGACTTGGCCTTGGAACAGCAATTGGCGTGGCAGGTAATGGCGGTCTTGATCATCTACAAGATCCTGGCCACATCCGTTACCATAGGGTCCGGTGGTTCAGGGGGTATCTTTGCGCCCTCGCTCTTCATTGGATCCATGGTGGGTGGTCTGTACGGGGCCATTGTCCACTCGGTGTTTCCCGGGGTGACGGCCTCCTCCGGCGCTTACAGCATAGTCGGCATGGGCGGGGTGGTTTCTGCAACCACGCACGGCCCATTGAGCGCGATCCTCATCCTTTTTGAGATGACGGGCGATTACAAGATCATCCTCCCGCTGATGATAACCTGTATCATCAGCTGCATGATGGCCCGGTGGTTTCTGACGGATTCCATCTACACCCTTAAGCTGTCAAGAAGGGGAGTGAATGTGAGGGCGGGAAAAGACATTCATATCCTCTCTTCTATACCGGTCAGGGAGGTCATGAACCCCGACGTTGAGACCATTCCGGAAGGGCTGGGGCTGGACAAACTGACTGAAAAGATATCCATGAGCAAGTACAACAGCTTCCCGGTGGTCAATGACGAGGGCCACTTAGTGGGAATTCTTTCCTATGCGGATTATCGGAATGCCTTTCTTGACGAACATCTGAGTGACCTCATCGTGGCAAAGGACCTTGCAACGCGAAAGGTGGTGACCATTAGGGCGGACGCAAATCTTCATGAGGCCCTGGAGAAGATAACCACCAATGACTTTTCCCTCCTGCCCGTTGTCTCAGGGGATGATGACTCAAAGCTGGTGGGCGTCATAACACGCAGGGATATTATGAATGCCTATAATACGGCTGTCGTGAGGAAGTCCCTTTCGAAGGAGTAAGGAGCCCATGGGCACGTGAGGCTTGAGCTCCTTGTTGCATTCTTCCTGTTACGCAGCTACGTTCTGATTTCCTGGAGCATGAACACCGTATAGGAGATGACGAAACAGATCAGGGTAATGGCAATGAGGGCCAGCAGGTGAGGATAGACTACGTAGATACTCTGGACAAGAGAGAGGGGATTCTGGAACCGGGATGCCGAGAGTCGCTCCATTGGCCCCATGAGGATAATATCACTCGTGGTCTTGCGCATGGGATCGATGATCGTCCTTGTCGCGTCGGAGTAAAGAACCATGGGAGAAAACAGGGCGACCCTCTCTTTCAGCTTGAGATTCCTGATGACTTCCTCTGTCATGGTGTCTCCCTTCTGATCCACCGGGATGAAGGTATCTGCGAGCACGCTGGCGCCGAGGGAGACGAAGAAGGAGAGGAAGATCCACAGGGCCACGGAGGCGAGGGCGGAGGTAGCGATGCTTCTGAAGAAGATGGAAAAGAGGATGGCCACACCCAGCCAGAAGGATATATAGAAGATGCTGATGATGACATAGATGATGAGGCGCCATATCTCCTCTATGCCGGGCACCACCCCCAGGAGCATGAGCCCGAAG
>JAFDHO010000173.1 GCA_019308745.1 Deltaproteobacteria bacterium | reverse complement strand
ATCGTATCGTCTCAATATAGGGGTGATGGGAGTGAGGGAGGTTGAAAAGACAAAGACCTCGACGCGAGATCCAACCTCCTTCAACCCCATGATGAAGGGCATGACGAACCGTGCGTAGCGATCCATGGAGCCGCTCACATCTGCCATCACCACGAGTCTCTTGAGTCTCTTCTTCTTCTTTCTGAAGAAGATCTCCAGGGGGATGCCACCCGTCTTAAGGCTGCTGCGCATCACGCGGTGAAAATCTATGTCCCCGGGCCTCTTTGATCGCCTGTAGCGTCTTCTCACCACTGTCTTAAAGGGGGACATGATGTTCTTCAAGACAAGTTGCGCCGTCTGGATGTCTCGCTTCGGGATCTCGGAGAAGTTCTTCCGCTCAAGTCCGGAAACGGGACTGTAGGTGGCAGGCCTTGCTGAATCCTCCTTGGTAGGATCCTTCAAGCACACACCATCCCGGGCCTGGAATTCTACTTGAATCTTGTTCCACTCCTCCTTCGCCCTGTCCGTGGACTCCTCGTCACCTTCGTCCTCACATTCCTGTTCCTCAAGGTCAACCTCCTGCCAGAACTCCTCAAAGAGCTCCGGAAAGAGTTTCCACTCCATGTCATTCGTCACAAGATTCGCCCGCAGGGCATGGAAGAAATCCTCCCTTTTGCACACGTCAGCGCCCTCGATGGACTTGAGGGCATCCACGACGCTCGAGGAAAAGACCTTGAATCCCCTTTCCTTCAAGAAGCGGGAAAAGAGGATGACCCTTTCTGACAGGGGCATGGCCTCTTTAAGCCTGTGGAACTCTGAGATACCCTTCCCTCTGTTCATGGACTGACCATATCTCCTCATGGAACATCTTTATGTCATCCTGGTATTTCAGGACGCAGCCCAGAGTCTCCCGCACGATGTCCTCGTCCAGATACTGCCTCTGCATGGCTATGAGGGCCGCGGCCCAGTCAAGTGTCTCAGATATACCCGGTTTCTTCAGGAAGTCCACTTTCCTCAGCCTCTGCATGAAGTGGGTGACATGCCTGGCCAGGGTCTCATCGATGTTGGGGATCTTGGCCTTGACTATCCTGCATTCCTTGTCGAAGTCGGGGTAGTCGATCCAGTGGTAGAGGCATCTCCTCTTGAGGGCATCATGTACATCCCGCGTCCTGTTGGATGTCACAACGACGGTCGGCCTTTTCTCTGCCTTGATCGTCCCGATCTCAGGGATGGTTATCTGGAAATCAGACAGCACTTCCAGCAAGAACGCCTCGAATTCTTCATCTGAACGATCTATTTCGTCTATCAAAAGGACGGGAGGATCCTGGTTTGAATTGAGAATGGCCTCGAGCAGGGGACGTCTTATCAAAAACTCCTGACCGTATATGGCCTTTTCTATCTCTTCTTTCCTCTTCTTTCCCAGTTCCTCAATCCTTATGTGCAAGAGCTGCTTGGGATAATTCCACTCGTAGAGGGCCGTTGACACATCCAGGCCTTCGTAGCACTGGAGCCTGATGAGGTTGGTGTCGAACAGGGAGGCGAGCACGATCCCCACTTCTGTCTTGCCGACGCCGGGCTCCCCTTCCAGGAAAATGGGTTTCTCCAGCCTCTTCGCAAGAAAAAGGGCAGTCGCCAGGGCCCTATCGGCAATATAATGGGCCTTTTCGAGCTCTCTCTGGATCTGATCTATGGATTCAAAATAACCTTCGGAAGCCATGCCTGCTGAAACACTCCTTTTCGCCAGGATGCCCCCGTCTCCTGCGGGGGGAACTTCAGTTCAGAATAGCGAAAATCTCCTTTGTTTTCAATGAAATTTAGGGATCGGCGCTGATTGTGGCGGCATGGCCGGAGCAAACAGGGAACCTATTCTCTGGGGGTGCCTACTTTTTCTTGAAAAGGGCCTCGAGGGCCTTCTTGGCTTCCACGGTCCTGTTATGGCTCCCACTCCCCTCCTTGGAACCCCTGATGATGAAGTAATCGCAGAAATTTGCCCTCTCCTTGTCCACGATACGCTCCGCAGAGACCTCCCTGCACTCGTTATAGGCGTTCTGGTCATAGAACTTGCACTGCCTGCAACACCGGAGATCCCTGTGGCAGTGGGGACAGGTATCCTGTCTGCTCACCTTCCCTTCTACTTGGATGATTTCATGACAAAAGGCGCACTGCATGATCTTTATCCCTCTTCTCTTTCGGTCTTTGTTCTCTATTGTCTAAAGGTGTCAAATCCTTCTCTCTTCATTGGGTTATGCACACACGAAACAACCGGCACCGCCTTTGACAAATCCCATCGCAGGAATTAACATAAACGTGTATGCAGCACCGGGAATAATGGTATCAAAATGATGACATGGTTTCTTGGAAACCCATAGATGCCCGGGCAGCCACCTGAAAAGGGCACCCGGTCCCTTCGGCCCTCTGGTCATGAACCAGGCGACGAGACATTATACGGTCCTTGACCACACTGCCGACCTCGGCATAAAGGTCTGGGGCTCCGGCCTTGGAGATCTCTTCAAGAATGCCGGTCTGGCCCTTATGGACTTGATTGTCGAGGGCAAGACCGATGACAGTGGCACCACAAAGGAAATCTCTGTTCTCGGACATGACCTTTCTGATCTCATGGTTCGGTGGCTGGGTGAAATCCTGTACCTCTTTGAAGGGGAAGGCCTTGTGGTCACAGACATCCACATAGAAGATATCCGACCATCCAAACTTGATGCCCGGGTCCGGGTCACCCCCTTTGACCCGAACTCCCATGAAATCCTCAGTGAAATAAAGGCCGTTACCTATCACCAGAGCTACGTAAAAGATCTCGGCGGCCAATGGGAAACCAGAATAATCTTCGACCTATAGGGTGATACCATGGAAATAAGGCTCGAAAAACTCGATGATAACCGCTGGCTGATTCCCAAGGACGGGAACATGCGTGTTCCCGGGCTCATATTCTCGAACCAGCGCTTGATCCGGGAAATCAAGAAGGACCAAAGCCTCCTCCAGGTCGCAAACGTTGCCACACTTCCTGGCATCGTTAAATACTCCATTGCCATGCCCGATATGCACTGGGGCTACGGATTTCCCATCGGAGGTGTGGCGGCCTTTACCATAGAAGAGGGTATTGTCTCTCCGGGCGGCGTTGGCTACGACATCAATTGCGGGTGTCGCCTTGTTACGACGGCATTGAAGGCCCCCGACGTCCTACCCCGGATCAAAGAACTCGTCAACGCCCTCTTCAAGAATGTTCCCACTGGTGTCGGTTCCACCAGTCCCCTCCGCCTCTCCAAGGGGGATGAGGCCAAGGTGGCCGTTGAAGGCGCTGCCTGGGCCGTGAAAAACGGTTACGGACAACCCCAGGACCTGGAAAGGACAGAGGACCATGGGGCCATGGCAGGGGCGGACCCCGCCGTATTGAGTGAAAGGGCCGTCAAGAGAGGGCTCGACCAGCTGGGAACCCTGGGATCCGGCAATCATTTCCTGGAAGTCCAGGTGGTGGATGAGATCTTCGACCAGGACATAGCCCGCCACTTCGACCTCTTCCAGGATCAGATCACTGTTCTCATCCATTCAGGCTCGAGGGGATTCGGCCACCAGATCTGCGATGACTTCCTAAAGGAAATGGCCCAGCACGTCTTCACAAGCGGCGTTCAGTTACCCGACAGGCAGCTGGCATGCGCCCCCCTCAAGTCGGATCTGGGTCGCCGCTATTTTGCGGCCATGGCCTGCGCAGCCAACTATGCCTGGGCCAATCGCCAGGTCTTGATGTACTTTACCCGGGAGACCTTTGAGAAGGGGCTGTCCCTCAGCCCCAGGGAGTTGGGCATGCAACTCCTCTACGATGTGTGCCATAATATCGCCAAAAAGGAACTTCACAAGGTCGATGGGCATGAATTGCTGCTCTGCGTCCATCGAAAGGGCGCGACACGTTCCTTGCCTCCCGGGAATGAAAACGTCCCTGAAGTCTATCGTCAGGCCGGCCAGCCGGTCCTTATTCCGGGAGACATGGGGACACTATCCTATGTACTTGCCGGCGCAGAAGGGGCTTTGGAAAACAGCTTTGGTTCGAGCTGCCACGGCGCCGGTCGGGTCCTCAGCCGCAATCAGGCGGTCAAGGCCGCAAAGGGCCGATCCATCAGTCGCGAACTGGAAGACAAGGGTATATTCGTACAATCCAGGGGCAAAAGGACACTAAAAGAAGAAATCCCCGAGGCTTACAAGGATGTATCCCAGGTAGTCGAAGTCGTCCACAATGCAGGACTTGCCAAAAAGGTCGCCCGGCTCAGGCCAATCGGGGTCATCAAAGGGTGATACTTTCCCAAAAACACCAGCACAGGATCCGTTCTTTCTCGGACGCCCGGACCCCAACGATCCAAAACTATCAACGGGAATGTCCCAGGTCAACAAAAAAGTGTGCCCTACCTAACAATTCCCTCCCCAGGCTGGTGCCCAAATCACAACGATGACGCTGCTTAGCCCCTCGGGAGGTCTTTTCATAAGGCTCAATCAAATTCCCCCCAGACTCTGGCAACGGCACCAAACAAAAAAATGTGTTGCCTAGGGGAGGCGCTTTATCTATTATCCCCTTGGAGACGGGATTTCAGAGACTGCAAGGAGAGGCTCTCATCCCCGGGGGAATTTGTCAAAGGGACTTCGAGACCTTTGAAAAACCCTTTTCGGGAACGGCGACACGGTTGCCTCACTCCAGAGCCGGAGGGAACCGCCCGATTTTTCGAAGACCCCACAGCATAACCGAGGCTCTCCAACATTTCCTGTAGGGTTATGCAAAAGTCTTGTCAAAGGGATTTCCAATAGGTCCTTGTGCCGGAGCTTTCTCTGAAATGCCCGTGTCCTGAAGCGACAACACTCGTGCCCCTGTCCGCGCATCCCTATGTTGAGAGGTGATTCTCCTTGGAAGAAAATGCCGACGTGGCCTCCATAATCCTTGCTGCCGGTAAAGGGACAAGGATGGTGGGGTATGATGGCAACAAAACACTCCTACCGCTCATCCCGGGCCCCTCACCCTATCAAGGCTCACACCCCATGCTGCTTCATATATTGAGCTGCTTGCCACCGGGACCCAAGGCTTTGGTCATCCATCATGGGAAAGAATCAATCATTGAGGCTACAGTGGGACTGGACCTCGCTTACTGCTTTCAGCCTGAACTCAACGGCACGGGCGGGGCCCTTCTCTCCGCAAGGGCATTCGTCCGGGAACTCAGTCTCTCTCGGATCATCATCACCATGGGGGACGTTCCCCTCGTCAGGAGGTCTACCTACCTGGACCTGGTCAGGGGGCTCGAAGGCGCAGACCTCATGATTCTCGGCTTTCAACCCACGGACAAGAGGCGATACGGCGTCCTTGAGATTGAAGGAAACAGAGTAACAAGAATTATCGAATGGGAATACTGGCATAGATACCCCTATGAGCATCAAGAAGCCTTTAAGACCTGTAACTCTGGAATATACGCGGTGCGACGGGATGTCCTCCTGATGTATCTCCATCTCTTGGAGGCCAGGCCCCACAGAGTTCGCAAGGAGCGAAAGGGAACCATATCGGAGATCCAGGAGTTCTTTATTACCGATCTCATAGAATTGATGGCCCGAGACGGGCTTGTGGTCCACTACATCCTTGCCCGTGACGAACGAGAAGTGATGGGCGTGGATGACCTTCATGCCCTGAAGGAGGTGCAGGAGTTGTACCGAACCTTGGATGGAGGAGAAGCATAATATGGCTGGAGAACGGACCCTAGGAGACAGGATATGGTATAAGAGATGGCCACCCCAGGTACCCAAGTGCCTCCATTACCCCGATTATGGCCTGGGGGATTTCCTTAGACAAGCGGTGTCCAAGTACGGCTCAGGCATGGCCGTTAGTTTCCTCCACTCTTCCATCACCTATGACCAACTGTGGGAATTGGTGATGAGCCTCGCCGCAGGCCTTTCCAGGATCGGCCTCAAGAAAGGGGATGTGTGCGCGGTGATGCTGCCCAATTCCCACCAGTACGTCATCTGCTATTACGCGTGTCATCTGCTGGGCGTCACGGTCACTGCCATAAACCCTACTTACAAGGCGCTCGAGATACAGCACCAACTCAAGGACTCAGGAGCGCGGGCCCTGATCGTTCTCGATGCCGTGTACAATGAGGCAGAAAGGGGATTGCAGGGATCTGAGGTGCAACACGTTATCAGCACCAATGTTGTCGACCTGTGCGGTTTTTCTCCCCTCAAGCGGTGGCTTGGAAAGCTCATAAAGAAAATCCCGAGCGCAAAGACCCCCTCTGACGTTCTCAGTTTCACAAAGATCCTCCATGGAACCACCTCATCTCCCCCCACGGTTCGCATAGATCCCTCGGAGGAGATAGCGGTGCTGCAATACACGGGCGGCACAACCGGCCTCCCCAAGGGCGCAATGCTAACACACAGGAACGTCATTGCAAATGCCCTCCAGTGTGAGGCCTGGCTTTGGAAAAGAAGACCGGGTATGGGCATCATTGGGGTCCTTCCCCTCTTTCACTCCTATGCCATGACAACGGTAATGAACGCGGCAATACGCCTTGGGGGGTTCCAACTTCTCCTCCCAAGGCCGCCTTCTGATATGACGGAACTCTTCAAGCTGATCGAGAAATACGGTCCTGGCCACGGTTTTATCATGCCCGGTGTAAGCGTCCTTTTCAACAAGATCAACAACCACCCGAGGGCCGGGGATTTCGACTTGAGCTCATTGATTATGGCAGTCTCAGGGGCAGGACCCTTGCCCCTGGATGTGCAAGACCAATTCGAAAAGATTACCGGGGCCATCATCGTTGAGGGTTACGGCCTGAGTGAAGCTTCGCCCGTGACCCACGCCAACCCCATGGTTGAAGAGTTGCGCAAACAGGGGACGATCGGCCTGCCATACCCGGATACGGACATCAAGATCATGGACGGGATAGAGGGTACGAGGGAGATACCGCCCCTGCCCTTCTCCGTTGCCAAGACCGGCGGTCTGACACCTGAGCAATCCAGGGAGGCCGATGCCTACACCGGAGAACTGGTTGTAAAGGGCCCCCAGGTGATGAAGGGTTACCTCAACAGGCCCGAGGAAACGGCCCTTGCCCTGAGAGATGGCTGGCTCTATACGGGTGACATGGCCTGCATGGATGCAGAGGGTTTTACCATTATCCGTGACCGGGCCAAAGACATGATAAAGTTCAAGGGATACCCAGTTTTCCCCGCGGAGGTGGAAGACCTTCTTCACAGGCACCCTCATATCCAGGGTGCAGCGGTGATCGGCGTTCCGGACCAGGAAATGGGAGAAAGGGTCAAGGCCTTTGTCGTCCTTGACCCTGACAAAAGGGGGCAGGTATCTGCGGAGGATATCATTCGGTGGGCGAGGGACAAGATCACCCACTACAAGATCCCTTCCGTCATCGAGTTTCGCGACAACCTTCCAACCACCATGGTAGGAAAGGTCCTCCGGCGCGCTCTCAAAGAGAAAAAGGATACCCTCGGGGACGATAAGCCGGAGGAGTAAAGATCCGGGTTCGGAAGGGGTTTTTGCCTTATTGTTGCCCAAAGGGGATCGCCCATGCAGGATGCAGTTTGCTAGGACCCCGACAGGATTTCCTTGAGATGTCCCAGGTTATCGCTCGTGCCAAGGCAAATGAGGGTATCTCCTGCCTCAATCCGTGTCTGAGATGAAGGGTTGAACTTCATTTCCCCGTCTGCTTTCATGACCGCCACGATAATGACGTCCATCTCCTGTCTGATACCGGACTCGATGAGTGTGAGGCCGTTCATCCGCGACCTCTCGTCCACCACCATTTCCCCGAGCTCAAGGCTGATGTCCTTGTTGTGAACGGTGAATTCAATGAAGTCTGCCACGGCCGGCTTCAATATGGTGTGGGCCATCTTCTGCCCACCCAAGAGATAGGGCATGACCACCCGGTTGGCGCCGGCCCTCAAGAGCTTTTTCTCCGTCTGCTCCTCGTCCGCCCTTCCGAGGATGAACAGGCCCGGATTGAGGCCCCGGGCACTCATGGTGATGAACAGGTTGTCTGCGTCCGAGGCAACGACCGAGACCAAACCCTTTGCCCTCTCTATGCCTGCCTCCAGGAGGACCTCTTCGGTTGTCGCATCACCATTGATATAGGGAAAACCTTCGCTTTCAAGGGCTTGGATCGTCTCGGAATCATTTTCGATCACCACGAAGGGAACGTTGTTTGCCCTCAGCTCCCGGCAAATGATCCGGCCGATCCGGCCGAATCCGCAGATGATGTAATGGTTCTTGATGGCCTTCAATGTCAATCCCAATTTTCTCCTCCCTATGATTGCCCTTACCTGAAAATCAATCATTGCCTGGGCAAAGATCCCCAGGATATACGCAATAATCCCCATCCCGGAAAAGATAATAATGATGGTGAAGACTTCCCCTTCCGCTGAAATCGGACCCACCTCCCTAAACCCTACTGTCGTGATG
>JAFDHO010000411.1 GCA_019308745.1 Deltaproteobacteria bacterium | reverse complement strand
CGGGTGCGCTGAACAGTCAACCGCCTACCACCGTTTCGTCCTTGACCTCTACTGGCTGGCTTTGCACTTCCTCAAAGGCAATGCTCTCATACCAAGCTCGAGGTGGAAGGAAAGGCTCGAAGCCGGGGAGAAATTCCTTGCCGCTTTCGCGTTCGGTGGCGCGACTCCTTCTATCGGAGATTCCGACGATGGTTGTGTCGTTGGACCGGGTCTTTATCCGCCGCGTGGGAGGGGAAAGGCCCTGCGGCGAGAAACTAGAACATTTCCAGAAGCTGGTTACACGATTATCCCCATAGATAAGGATGGGCTCTTGACCTTTGACCACGGTCCTCTTGGCATGCCACCTCTTTTCAATCATGGCCATGCCGATGCCCTTTCGATAACATTAACCAAGAGTGGTAAGCCGTTACTGGTTGATCCTGGAACATACAAATACAACCAAGAACTGGAGTTTCGGCGATACTTTAAGGGGACGAGGGCGCACAACACGGTCACGATAGATGGGGAGGACCAGGCTGTTCAAGAGACATCGTTCATTTGGAGTAAACCGTACAAAGCAAGACTGGAGGGGGCGTGCAAAGCTAACGGAGACACGATCTTTGTCGCTAGTCACTCGGGATATTTAAGATTGAAGGATCCTGTTGTTCACAGGCGCTTAGTAATGCATTTCAGAAAGAGTAATCTGTTGATAAAAGACTGCTTCGAAGGAAGAGGGATACACAGTTACGAACTGAATTTTCACATTCACCCCGATGGGTCAGTCGAACGTCGAGGGGCATGGTGGAGAATAAGTAACGGAGATGTAACTATTCATGTTAGGCTCTTTTCCGGAGGCGATTTTGAGGTGCGAGAAGGGGCTGAAAGTCCCATACTTGGTTGGTATTCGCCGCGCTATGGTGTGAAAGTCCCATCTAAAGTTTTGAATGCCATAAGGAGAGGGTTCCCGAAGGATACCATTTTCCTTACTGGTATCTGCCTAGATGACCCATTCTGTTTTGAGTCATTATTGTCAGGTACTTTGGAAAGGCTGTCAAGTGTTGCGGCAACGATTAGAAATTCTTGATATATGGGTCGATCACCTAGACATGGAAGAGGCCCTGTTAAGAGTGGAAAAGTTCCTAAGAACAGACGATGGGGCTCATCTGATATTTGCCTCCAATCCTGAGAAGTGTTTTTCAATACCTTGCGACGTAAAAGTTCGCGAGACTTTTCGCACCGCTGATCTCCTAATTCCCGATGGCATTGGGATGGTCTTCGCCGCTAGATTGCTTTACGGTGTCAAGATGAAGCGCGTGCCAGGAGTTGATCTGATGCACAAGATTTGCGGTCTCGCTTCAAAGTTAGGAGAGCCGGTGTTTTTCTACGGATCCAGGGAGGAGGTAAACAAGAAGGCTATCGCTGTCTTGCGGCAAAAGTATCCCAATCTATTGGTGGCGGGGAGATCGCACGGATATGTGAGAGATAATGAAATGCCGGAACTAATCACGAGGATAAACGAATCGAAGGCTAGGATCCTTTTTTTGGGGCTTGGTTCCCCAAGACAANNGTATGTGAAGGTTTGCCAGGGGATTGGGGGAACTCTTGATACCATAGCAGGGAATGTGAAAAGAGCCCCGAAGTTATGGCGGAAAGCTAATGCTGAATGGCTTTACAGGCTTCTCAAGGAGCCAAAGAGATGGAAGAGACAATCCGTCCTTCCCCTTTTTGCGCTTAGGATTTTGAAAGAAAGAGCTAAAAGGGGTAAAGCTTGCTGACTGAACCCAAGAAATCAGCAGTGTTTCATTGCTTGGTATACAGCTTAGTATTGACGTTTATCTTTTCTGATACTTTGTCCTGGCTCGTCTTTCATGACTGGGCCAGAGGCGATTTCAACTATGGCTATTTGATACCAGCAATAGTTGTTTATTTGATTTGGGAGAAGCGGGATGACCTAAAGGTTGTCGCATCTCGTACATCTTGGAGGGGTCTTTGGGGTCTACTGGTGGGGTTTATTTTCTTTTGGGTCGGAGAGCTTTCTGGAGAATTCTTCTCACAATACTTAGCCTTTTGGCTGATGGTTATAAGTCTTGCATACATGCAACTTAGAGAAGAAAAGATAAAAAAGCTATGGTTTCCTCTTGCCTTCATTTTGACCATGTTCCCAATTCCACAACTGCTAACAAATCGGCTCAGTCTTGAACTCAAACTCCTATCTTCCAAGCTGGGCGTGTGGATGATGCAGGCATACGGCATGTCCGCATACAGGGAGGGGAACATCATCGA
>JAFDHO010000172.1 GCA_019308745.1 Deltaproteobacteria bacterium | reverse complement strand
CGTTCTAACCAGAACTGAACTACGCCCCCGTTGACTCTATACTCAATCTCTACCGCGACCTTCCCGCCTCCCGGCGGGGCGTTCTAACCAGAACTGAACTACGCCCCCGTTGACCCTGCCTTTTAGAAAAATGCCCTGGATTGTGAGAGGCTATGGGGACGGCAACACGGTTGCCTCACTCCAAAAAACCTGGCGCTTTTCAAAGATCTCGCTCGTGACCAGAACTGAATTACGCCCTGTTCAGCTTCCCAGATCACAAATGGTGGGCGGAACAGGATTTGAACCTGCGACCCCCGGCTTGTAAGGCCGATGCTCTCCCGCTGAGCTATCCGCCCCTCAATTTCTTCTCGTCAGTTGTAGGGAAGCAAAGACACCAACCGGGACCTTTGAAAAACCCTTTTGGGGAACGGCACTCCAGAACTTTGGACGGCAACATGGTTGCCTCACTCCAAACCCGGAGGGAACAGCCCAATCCTTCGACCACCCCCCACGCATAACCGAGACTTCCCGGCAGTTCTCGTAAAGTTATGCAAAAGCATCAATTATTTACAAATGAGAGCCTTTGTCAAGAGGTTTCGAACAAAATCAGTGAGCAGTCACCTCGGGAGCAGGGGGTTTGGGCTCCTCCTTGCCCGTTTCGATGCAAAAGGGTTCACACTCCTCCTCGGAGGCAAAGAGCTTTTCACCTTCCTCGAAGATAAGGGCTTCCTTCAGCACCTGGTCCATATGCTCGACGAGGATGATCTCGATCTTCTTGAGTATCTTCTTGGGGATCTCCTCGATATCCTTCTTGTTCTCCATCGGGATTATGACCTTCAAGACGTCTCCTCGATGGGCGGCCAGGATCTTCTCCTTGAGCCCGCCAATGGGGAGAACCCTGCCCCTCAGGGTGATTTCCCCTGTCATGGCAATGTTCCGGTTGACAGGTTTCCTCGTCACGGCCGAAACAATGGACGTTGCAAGGGCGATCCCTGCCGACGGACCATCCTTGGGAATGGCCCCTTCAGGCACATGGATATGAATATCGATTTTCTCATAGAACTTGTCCGGAAGTCTCAGTTGCCTGGCCCTTGACCTGACATAGCTGAGAGCCGCCTGGGCTGATTCCTGCATGACCTCGCCCAGCTTGCCCGTCAACACAAGGTTCCCCTTCCCCGGCATAATGGCCGCCTCGGTCTGAAGGAGCTCGCCGCCCACGTCAGTCCAGGCCAATCCCGTCGTGACCCCTATCTGGTCCTCCTGCTCCGTTTTTCCGAACCGAAACTTGGGCACTCCCAGGTATCTATGGATAGACGTGGCACCGATCTTGATCTTGGTATCTCTGCCCCTCTTGACGACCTCCTTTGCTACCTTCCTGCAAATGGATGATATCTCCCTTTCCAGGTTGCGAACCCCGGCCTCCTTTGTATAGTTTCTTATGATCGCAAGGATGGCCTGGTCGGAGAACATGATATTCTCTGGGCTCAGACCATTTTGCTCGATTTGCTTCTTCACCAGGAACTGCTTTGCGATGTTGAGCTTTTCCAGCTCTGTGTAGCCCGGCAATCGGATGATCTCCATCCGATCCTGTAAGGGAGCCGGGATACTGTAAAGGGTATTGGCTGTCGTGATGAAGAGGATTTGTGAAAGATCATAATCCAGGTCGAGATAATGATCATTAAAGGCAAAATTCTGTTCCGGGTCCAGCACCTCGAGCAGGGCTGCCGAGGGATCACCCCGGAAGTCCGTGCTCATCTTGTCGACCTCATCGAGGCAAAAGACCGGGTTGTTCGACTTGGCCTTCCTCAGGTATTGAATGATCTTTCCGGGCAAGGCGCCGATATAAGTCCTCCTGTGCCCGCGGATTTCCGCTTCATCCCTAACGCCACCCAGGGACAGCCTGACGAAATTGCGGCCGGTGGCCCTGGCGACTGACTTGGCAAGGGACGTCTTTCCCACGCCCGGGGGGCCCACGAGGCAAAGAATGGGGCCCTTAATCTTTTTCGTCAGGCTCTGAACGGCAAGGTATTCCAAGATCCTTTCCTTGGGTTTCCTCAGTCCGTAGTGGTCTTCCTCGAGTATGGCCTCTGCCTCGGCTATGTCCATCTTCTCCCTGGTGCGTTCGTACCAGGGCAAGGAGAGAATCCAGTCAATGTAGTTACGCACCACCGTGGCTTCTGCCGACATCGGGGACATCATCTTCAGTTTTCTGAACTCCTGCCAGACCTTCCCGTGTGCCTCCTTGGAGAGCCTCTTCTTCTTAATCCGCCTCTCCACCTCGTCCAGCTCTGCCTTGAAATCGTCCTTGGCCCCCATCTCCTTCTGGATGGCCCTCATCTGCTCATTGAGATAATAGTCCTTCTGGGTCTTCTCCATCTGGCGTTTGACCCTCTTCTTGAGCCGGTTTTCGAGCTTCAGGATGTCTATCTCGCTTCGTAGCTTTTCGTACAGCTTTTCCAGTCGCCTGTTCACGTCTTCCGTTTCGAGGAGTTCTTGTTTATCTTGAACCTTCAACGTCAGATGCGCCGCAATCGTGTCGGCCAGGCGCGAGGGATCCTCGATGGTTGATACGGTGGAGACAAGATCATTCCCGATTTTTTCGTTGAGCTTGGCATATTCCTCAAAGCCATCGATCGCTGCCCTCATGAGGGCCTTGGATTCCAGGTTCAGCTGGTACTCGGGGGACAGCTTCTTGATATGGACCATGAAGAATTCGTTGTTGTCGAGATAGACCTCTATCTTGGCCCTCTGCCTGCCCTCGATCAATGCCTTTACCGTGCCGTCGGGCAATCTCAACAACTGGAGCACCGAGCCAAGGGTCCCAAAAGGGTAGATGTCCTTCTTCGTGGGGTTGTCTACCTTTGCGTCCTTCTGGGCCGAAAGAAAGATCTCCTTGTCGTTGGCCATGGCGTATTCCAAGGCCTTGATGGATCTGTCGCGGCCAACGAAAAGGGGCACCACCATGTTGGGAAAAACGACCACGTCCCTCAGGGGCAACATGGGGTACTGGTACTTCTCGATTCTGAACAGATCGGATGGGTTTTTCTTGTTTACATTGAACATGATTTAAGCATAACCTGCCTGGTTTTCATAGATTAACAAAGGGCATTCACCCCTTGTGATAACTTCTTCCCCTATCACGCATTCGCGTATCCCAGGTGTGGACGGGATATCATACATTATGTCAAGCATCACGGATTCCAGGATGGCCCTCAAGCCGCGGGCGCCTGACTTTCGCTTGATGGCATCCTTTGCTACGGCAAGGAGGGCTTCGTCGGTAAACTTCAGCTCCACGTCTTCAAACTCGAAGAGTTTCTTATATTGCTTGATCAGGGCATTCCTGGGTTCCTTGAGGATTCGCACCAGGGCCTCCAAGCTCAGGTGATTCAAGGATGCGATAATGGGTATCCTGCCGACAAATTCAGGGATCATTCCGAACTTGATCAGGTCCTCGGGCTGAACCCGAGCCATCAGGGCATCTATATCATCATCTCGCTCACTCTTTATCTCAGCCTCAAAGCCCAGGGCCTTGCTTCCCACACGGCTGCCGATGATCCTTTCAAGACCATTGAATGTCCCGCCGCATATGAAGAGGATGTTGGTCGTGTCTACCTTTACGAAATCTTGCTGTGGATGCTTCCGCCCTCCCTTGGGCGGAATATTTGCGACGGTTCCTTCTATGATCTTGAGAAGGGCCTGCTGAACCCCTTCCCCGGACACATCCCTTGTAATGGAAGGGCTGTCCGACTTGCGGGCAATCTTGTCGATCTCATCTATGTAAACAATGCCCTTGCTGGCCGCATCAACGTCATAGTCGGCCATCTGGACGAGGTTCAGTATGATGTTCTCTACGTCCTCACCCACGTACCCGGCCTCTGTCAGCGTCGTGGCATCGGCAATGGTAAAGGGGACATTGAGTATCTTGGCAAGGGTCTGTGCCAACAAGGTCTTCCCTGACCCGGTCGGCCCTATCAAGAGGATGTTGCTCTTTTGAATCTCAACACCTTCCATATCCACCTTGGTGTTGACTCGCTTGTAGTGGTTGTGCACCGCCACGGAAAGTATCTTCTTTGCCCTCTCCTGCTCTATGACATATTCATCCAGGATTTCCTTTATTTCATAGGGCTTGAGGACCTTTGTGGCGGGCTCGCCCTCGGTATCCTGTCCGTATTCCTCCGCAATGATCTCATTACAGAGCTGGATACACTCGTCACAGATGTAGACCGAAGGACCCGCAATCAACTTCTTCACTTCGTCCTGACTCTTGCCGCAAAAGGAACATAACAGATCGTCATTAGAGTCATTCTTTCTTTGCATGGATACCTTCTCCTATTTCTTGGGTACTTCCTTTATTTGCCTTTCAGTGATTACCTTATCGATGATACCGTATTCCAAGGCCTGCTCGCTGTTCATGAAGAAATCCCGTTCCGTGTCGGTTCGTATCCTTTCAATGGGCTGCCCCGTGTGCTTTCCCAGGATTCGATGAACGATCTCTTTTGTCTTGAGTATTTCCTTGGCCTGGATATCGATATCGGTTGCTTGCCCCTGGACTCCTCCAAGGGGTTGGTGGATCATGATCCTCGAATGGGGAAGTGCATAGCGTTTTCCCTTTGCGCCAGCGGCCAAAAGGAGGGCTGCCATGCTTGTGCATTGCCCCATGCATATGGTCGTTACGTCGGGTTTTATATATTGCATGGTGTCGTATATGGCCAAACCGGCCGTGACCGAACCTCCCGGAGAATTGATGTAGAGGTTCACATCCTTTGCGGGGTCTTCGGATTCCAAGAAAAGCATTTGGGCGATAACAATGTTCGCCATGTCGTCATGGACTTGTTCGCCCAAGAAGATGATTCGATCTTTGAGAAGCCTGGAGTAGATATCGTAGGCTCGTTCGCCCCGACTTGATTGCTCAACAACAATGGGTACTAGCATATTCCGTCATTCCTCGCGGTTGATGAAGCCAGAAACTGTTCTCGGCGGTTCGGCGCCACATAGCGTTTCATTCT
This sequence comes from Deltaproteobacteria bacterium, assembly GCA_019308745.1. Lineage (GTDB taxonomy): Bacteria > Desulfobacterota > DSM-4660 > Desulfatiglandales > HGW-15 > JAFDHO01. The sequence continues at coordinate 3,503 of JAFDHO010000172.1, read as the reverse complement.
TCTGTCAATCTCTTTAGGAGCATCTCACTTCCTCTCACAATAGGTCGCTGGGGATCCTTTCATCCTTTGTCGGGCTTCGGGTACCCCCTCTCAGGGTTGTAATCCAAAAAAAATAGAGGTAACCTCATCCTCATTCTTCATTGATCTCGTGGGCTTCCACGTCTTTTACAATAGCACCTTTCACCAGATAATTCAAGGTCTTTTCCTCCAGCAGGCGCTGCCTGAATGACTCAAAAAGACGATTGACCTCATAGTATCTCCGAATCGTCTCCACATCTTGGCCCGTCCTCTCCGCCAGGTCCTTGAAACCGTCGGCAACCTCCGCCTCGTCTACGGAGAGGTTGTTCTGATTGGCAATCTCGCCAAGGATCAACATGTCCTTGACCCTTTTTTCCGACGCAGGTCTGAACTCTTCCCGCAGCTTCTCCAGACTGAGTCCTGCCTTTTCGAGACTGGAACCGGACCGCATGAGGTTTTGCTCGAGACCCTGTATGGCGCTCTGTATCTCTGCCTTTACGAGGCTCTCCGGGAGCTCAAATTCTACGCCTTCGGAGATCCTATTGAGGAGTCTCTTTTTCAGGTCCCTCTCGATCCTGTTCTCCTCCCTTTTCGTAAGTTCTTCCCTGACCTTCGTCTTCAGTTCTTTCAGATCGTTGATATCCGCATCGAGACTCTTTGCAAAATCATCATTGAGCTCCGGGAGTTCCAGCACCTTGATGTCCTCCAGATCCACTTCGAACCTTACTTCCTTTCCCGCCAGCCTCGAATCACGGTGATTATCCTCAAACCTGATTTCGAAACTCGCCGAATCGCCTTTCCTCAACCCCAGGAGGGACTCTTCAAACTCGGGATGAAACTCGCCGCTTCCTATCCTGAGAAGGAAGTTCTCGGCTCTGACTCCCTCCACGGGTTCTTCTCCTTCGAATGCCTCGTAGTTGATGAGGACATAGTCATCATGTTTCACCTCGCGGTCTTCCGCGACAGCCACCAGATTCCCTTGGCCACGCCTTATCTCTTCTATTTGGTCCTCAACATCCTCGTCCGTAACCGAGCATATCTCCTTCTCGATCTCAATACCCATGTAGTCTTTCAGTTCGAATTGGGGCCTGACCTCCATAATGGCAGAATACTTGAAACTCTGGCCGAATTTGAGGACCTCATTCTCAACAACAGGCATACTCAGAGGGATAATATTAGTCTCCTCCATGGCCTTAGGCAGTGTCTCATTAACCAGATCCTTTGTTACATCCTCTTGGACCTCTTTTCCGAAGTATCTTTGGAGGATTGTCCTGGGGGCCTTCCCGGGCCGAAATCCCCTGATCTTGGCCCTCTTTCCGAGGGCCCTGTAAGCCTTGTCTACCTTCTCGCTGACCTTTTCAGGCTCAATCTCAACGGTCAATTTCCGCTTTACGGGACTGATCTCTTCAATGCTCGTCTTCATTCACCCACCCTTGTCACGTCTCGTATTTCATTTCCCAGGTGTCATCCAGGAAATTCCACGCCTTTTCTTAAGTTAAGGACCAGACACCTTGTTTCAACAGCTGACATCTAAATTCTAACGACTCCCAGCCCAGTTTCAAGAATTATTTTCTCAAACCCCTTTTTTCATCCCGGTGACTTGGCGCCTTGCTCCGTGCCCCGTGATCACCCCGGACCTTATCCGGACAAGAGTTCCGACCACCCACTCTCTGAACCGCCCCTGGCAAGGAAAACAACCTTTCTTGGCGCCGCCACAGGGAGAATCTCTTGACAGGGAGATTGGAGAAAGGGTCAAAGGTGAGCCCGGGACCAGGCGTGTGGCCACAGCTTGTCAAGAATTGCCCTGTATGCTTTGATCTGCAGGCTGGCCGCGAAACCGTTCAGGCCTTAGTACACGGTGGCGTAACTACGATGACGTGGCCTGTCACAGCAGATCTTGTAGCTACGTACCCTGGATTCCTGCTTCCGCAGGAATGACAGAGGCGTAGCAGGGTCATTCCGGCAAAAGCCGAAATCCAGTTCCTTTAGAATACGTCACTAAATTTTTGCCTTAGAGCACTTAGCACCGCACCCTTGAGCCCTGAGAACTCAGCGCTGCCCTCGGTCATGGGCCGGGGCGGGGCAGAGGAGGCGAGATTTGTTGAAACAGGGGTCCGGGACAACTCCTACTGTTCCTCAACCGAATCACCCTGGTATGGGGATCGGGGAACCAGGCCTAATCCTTCATGCGCCGCTTGACCATTTCTATAAATCTTTCAAGGTCCTTATTGGAACCAAATGCCTCCCTGTAGACCTTTTCGCTCCACAGGGAGAGGCCCAGCTCAAAGATATGGTGAATGATCCTGTCAGTCTTCTCGACCCCATGCATCCTGACCAACTGGTAGAGGAGGTCATCGGGCACCTTGATCGGGTAAAGGGCGGTAGGAGACTCTTCGACGGACTTGAGATACTCCTGGGCGCTCTTCAATATCCTAAGGTTCGTATACTTGAAATTGAACTCTTCCTCATCCATGGCCAATTCCCTCATTTATTATGAAAAATACTATCAAAAACAAAGCAAGTCAATTCCAAAAGACCGGCATCCGGCACCGGGTGCCGTTGTTGATACGGGCCAAGGCAGTAGGCCGGATCCGGATTTTTGTCTTTACAAAATCCCCTTTATGATTAAATTAGGGCAGTTAAATGTTCTCCTGACAGCAGGTCCTGATCTATGCCGATCTATGAATACCAATCACTGGATCCAAGGAAGTCCTGCCCTAAGTGCATCAAATCCTTTGAGATTCTACAAGGCATGGGCGAAAGGCCTCTCTCCTCTTGCCCTAACTGCGGAAATAGGGTAAAGAAGATTATATCCTTGTGCCGTTCGGCCGTCCTCGAAACTCCGGAAGACACCCTCCGAGTAGAAAAAAGGATCAGGGAATACGAACACGAGGGGATGTGGAGCCACGCAGCGGAACTCGCGGACAAGCACTCTGAGAAGACCAAGGACAAGAACCTCAAATTGAGGGCCCTGGACAATTACAAAAAGGCAGGGTATGATACCGACTCCCTTGCCAAGCACGCCGATTCAAATAATGATTAGTCAAAGGAGGATCAGGTTTATGAAATTGACGAAAGGTGGACTGTACTTTTTCTGGTTTCTGGCTCTGTTTCTGCTTGTTTGGGGAATCTCCTCCCCCTCCTCACCGGCCTTTGGAGCGGAGGGTAACGAAAAGAAGGAACTTCCTCCCCGTGCCATAGCCATGCTGCCCGAGTACACGGGCGTGATACTCCCCGAGGGGGAGGACTTGAGCATAGATGTGGAGGTCTTCAATCGGGGAAGGTCTGATGAGAACATTGAGCTTTCTCTCCTCTCCGTGCCGGAAGGGTGGAAGGCGAGGATCAAGACCTACAGCTTTGATGTGCGGGGCGTCTCTGTCAAGAGTGATGACTCCAAGACCCTGACCCTGAAGGCGGAACCGGACAAAGATGTCAAGCCCGGGGACTACAAGTTCGTGATCCAGGCCAAGACCGAGGACGGGGCC
>JAFDHO010000171.1 GCA_019308745.1 Deltaproteobacteria bacterium | reverse complement strand
GGGGCTACTGAGGCCTCCTGTTAAATGTTTGGTGCCGTTGCCAATGTCGGGGAGGAATTTGATTGAGCCTTTTGAAAAGACCTCCCAAGGGGCTAACCAGCATCATTGTTGTGCTTTCCTCTTCTTTTGGTACAGCCTCACCGCCCTGTTGTGCCCGGCCAGGGTCTTGGAGAAGTGGTGGGATCCGTCATTGCGAGATACGAAATATAGGTAATCGGTGTCAGCCGGGTAGAGCACCGCCATGATGGATTCCAGCCCTGGGTTTGCGATGGGCCCGGGGGGCAGGCCTTTGACAACATAGGTGTTATAGGGCGTCCTCCGGGCGAGGTCCTTTCTTGTGAGATTGCCGTTGAAATTCTCTATGCCATAGATCACAGTCGGGTCACTCTCAAGCCGCATCCCCTTCTTCAGCCGATTGAGGAATACGCTGGCGATGATGGGGCGCTCCTGGCCGAGGCCCGTCTCTTTCTCCACGATCGATGCCAGGGTAATGACATCCTTGAGAGTCATGCCGGCCTCTTCCGTCCTTCTCTTCAAAGGGCCGACGAGCTGCCAGAACCGCTTCACCATGGTCTCAATGATGGACAGTTCTGAAATCCCTCTTCCAAAATGGTAGGTATCAGGGTAGAGATAACCTTCCATGGTTGGCCCGGGGATCCCGAGACGTTCCAAAAGGGAAGGGGCATTGGTGAGACCGAGGAATCTATCCTCTTCCACCAGGCCCTTGACGGCAAGGAGCCGGGCTATTTGTTCCCTGGTAAACCCTTCGGGAATGGTAACGGGATGGGTGAGGATCATCCCTTTGGTGAGTTTTTCAAATATCCGCACCGGGGGCATTGCTGAATTTAGGGCGTATTCGCCTGACTTGATCTGCCTTCCGTATCCCATGATCTTTGCCCAGAGCAGGAACAGGGTCTTGCTTGAAATGATAGCCTTCTCTTCCAGCTCATGTGCCACCTCCCTGAGGGTTTGACCCTCCTTGATCACGATAACCTGGTCCCTGCCCTCCCTTCCGGCGGGGCTAATCATGAAGAGTCCCACACCCAGGGAAAGGAAGATGAAAACGAGGAAGACGACACCCACTAAGATGGTGAGCACTCTTTTTCTGGACATGGCCATACGCTCATTATCAAATGAGGAGTCAAGACAGGGTTTCAATGCCTTCAATATAAGCCAAAACCGGAAGGCAATAAAGGAATTTTTCTAATTCAAAGGCGGGATATCGCCCCAGTGACCCAGGGGACAGCCGCGGCACTTGGGCTTGCTGCTGAGGCAGAATTCCTTCCCTGTCCTGACGATCAGGGCATGAAACTCTCCGTAGAGCTCCCTGTCCCGGGGAAGGTTATCCATGAACAGAGATTGAAGCTCTGAGTAACTGGACTGCTCGACCACCATGCCATGTCTTGAGAGGATACGGTAGGTATACGCGTCGATTACGAATACAGGACGGCGAGCAGCATAAAGGAGTATACTGTCCGCTGTCTCTTCGCCAATACCCTTGACTGAGAGGAGTCCGTCTCGAAGCTCGTCGGTCTCCTGGTTCAAGAACAGGGAAAGGTCCTCCCCGCAGCGCTCAAGCACAAACCGGACCAAGTTCTTGAGCCTCCTTGCCTTGACGTTGTAATAGCCGGCAGGCCGGATCATCCGGGCCAGATCTTGAATCGACAGGGAGTGAAGTGCCCTGAGTGACAACATGTCCTCTTCCTTCAATCTCTTGATAGCCCTTTCCACGTTCTTCCAATTGGTGTTTTGGGTGAGGACGGCCCCGACCATGACTTCAAGCTCGGTCTCTCCGGGCCACCAGTATTGTGGCCCGAAGCGTGAGAGCAGGATCTCATACATCTCCATCAGTTGCTCGCCCCTTTTGGTTATCAAGGAAAGCTGTCCTTTCACCCATGTTTCGGCCCTTGCCCGAAGCATCCTGTTTCTTGCCTCGGGGAAGGGCCCGCGAGATCACCCTGCGCGTGCCATTCTTGTCGTGCTTTGGTAACGGCCCTCTATAGCCTTGACAGGTCGCCAAAGATACCTTAGATTTACCCTTCATGTCAACCAAGCTCAAGAAAATACGCAACATCGGCATCATCGCCCATATCGATGCCGGCAAGACCACCATCACGGAACGTATTCTCTATTATACGGGTCGGGTGCACAGAATGGGTGAGGTCCATGACGGGGAAGCCACCATGGACTGGATGCTCGAAGAAAAGGAGCGCGGGATCACTATTACCTCTGCGGTCACGTCGTGCAATTGGCGCGGGCACAATATCAATATCATCGATACGCCCGGCCATGTGGACTTCACCATTGAGGTGGAACGCTCTCTAAGGGTCCTGGACGGGGCCATCGGCGTCTTCAGCGCCGTGGAAGGTGTTGAACCGCAATCGGAGACCGTATGGCACCAGGCAGACAGATACCGGGTTCCAAAGATCGCCTTCATCAACAAGATGGATCGCATAGGGTCTGATTTCACCCGCACCCTTGAAATGATCAGAGATCGGCTGGGTGCCAACCCCCTCGTCCTGCAACTCCCCTGGGGAAAAGAGGAGCGCTTCACGGGTGTCATCGATCTCCTAAAGATGAAGGCCATATTTTGGGAAGAAGAAACACTGGGGGCGGAATATGAGGAGGTGGAAGTCCCTGCTGACTACAAGGAAGACGCCATTAAATACAGGGAACGTATGTTGGAGACCTTGGCAGAATATGATGATGAACTGATGGAGAAATATCTGTCAGAACAGGACATCGGCATAGACGAGATAAAGGCAGTGATCAGGTCATCCACCGTAAGGCTGAAGGTGGTTCCCATACTCTGCGGATCGGCCCTCCGTAATAAGGGGATCCAGCCCCTTCTGGACTTTATCGTCGATTTCCTGCCGTCCCCCCTCGATGTTCCTCCTGTCACCGGACACCATCCTGACACCGGGAGGGAAGAGTCGCGCCCCGCGCTTGAAAAAGGGCCTTTTACCGCCCTCGCCTTTAAGGTCATGATGGATCAGGGCAGGAAAATGACCTATGTCCGGATCTACTCCGGGACCATAAGGGCCGGAGCCACCACTTACAATCCCGGGAAAAAGGCCCGGGAAAAACTTGCCAGGCTACTGAAAATGCATTCAAACAAGAGGGAAAGAATTGAACAGGCAAGCGCTGGAGACATAATCGCAGTTATGGGCCTGAAACTCACGACCACGGGGGATACCCTCTGTGACGAAGGCAACCCCATCCTTTTGGAACCCATAGAATTCAATGAGCCCGTGATATCCATGGCCCTGGAGCCAAAGAGGGTTCAAGACCAGGATCGGCTCATGGGCTCCCTTGCCAAGCTGTCCGAAGAGGATCCCACCTTCAAGTACAGGATTGACGAAGAAACCGGGCAAACCGTCATATCGGGCATGGGGGAGCTCCACCTGGATATCATAGTGGGCCGGATAAAGAGGGAATTCTTTGTTGATACGAATCGGGGCAAACCTCAGGTGGTATACAGGGAGACCATTTCCAGGGCAGTGGAAGAGGACGCGGTGTTCCAAAAGGAACTTGCCGGCCAGCAGCATATGGCCGGGGTCAGGATCCGGGTCTCTCCCCTTCCCCGGGGGCGTGGCAACCGCTTTGTGGATAGCTGCGAACATCCGGACCTGACCGAAGAATTCCTCTCCGCTATCCGGGAAGGAGTGGATGAGGAGGCTGCCAGTGGCGTAGTCATGGGCTATCCGGTCATCGATGTGGAGGTCAGGCTCCTGGATGTCACGATCCACGAGATCTACACGGACCAAATGGCCTTTAAGGTCGCCTCTGCCATGGCCTTTCGTGCCGCATGCCAAAAGGCAAACCCCCTGTTGCTGGAGCCCATAATGCTGGCCGAAATCCTTCTGCCGGAGGAGTTTATGGGAGAAGTCATCGGGGATCTAAACACGCGGCAGGGCAAGGTGGAGCAGATAGCCAGTAAAGGGCCCACCCAAGTCATCACCGCGACCGTGCCTCTTTCCAAGATGTTCGGATTATCACTGCGACCGTGCCCCTGTCTAAGATGTTCGGGTATTCCACCTCCCTCAGATCCCTGACGCAGGGAAGAGGGACCTTCACCATGCAGTTCAGCCATTACGACAAGGTGGACTGAATCTTCCGAAGTGCCCCTGCCCTCCAATCCCAGGTCGCTGATCAAGGGCAATTAGGGTTCCTACTTTGGAGGCCCTTGCAGCGCCTCCTACCACTCTTATTGCACTTGTCAAATCCTTGAGTTTATGTTAGGAGCTTTTGCCGGCGGTTTCGTTTCCTTCAAAGTAGATATGGATACGCACGAAAAAAATAGTTTGAAAAATTTCAAAATTTTTCTATAAACAACCCCTTAATTTATCGCATGAAAACTGCTTGTCGCCAGAAGCCGCAGAAGGCGGGGAAACATTATGGATTTTCCCTAACCCCGTCCCCGGCATTGAACCGGGAAGTGCGGGAATTTTTTTGACAATATGGATCTAAAGGACTATTCTTCGGTTGCAAAAATCCGAATGACCGGATGGGGTGCCTGAGAGATCAAACCACGAGCCAAAAAGGGATAGCACAATGAATCTCAAAAAAGAACGAATGATCGCATATGGCGTTGTTTGTATCCTGTTTCTTGTCGGTCTTGTCTGTTATGCGGCTCTGCCTGTCGAGCAACCAAAAGATCCCATCAGGATCGTCTTCAAGAGCAATGCCGGGAATGTCCTCTTTGACATGAAGACCCATAACTCGCCGGAGGACTACGGTTTCGAATGCATAGATTGCCATCATGAACTGGAAGACCCTGATGAAAGACCAACGGCCTGTGGCGAATGCCATAAGATTGACAAGGAAGAGAGCGAAGGAGAGATCAATAGGGAGGCGGCCTTTCACGACCAGTGCAAGCTGTGTCACGAGGATAGCGGCACTGGACCACTGGACTGTTTCGAATGCCACGCATATTGATACGCCTTGGACCTGGAGGAAATAACGTCGCGGGATAGGAGTCCGATCATGCCAACAAGACCATTTTTCGGTTTCGCAAAACCCAAACTCACGTATACGCTCATCCAGGAAACAGAAATCCCAGACATTGTAGATATACCCGAACCAAAACGCACTATCCTGCTGTTGACCCATGAAGTCGAAGAGAAAGGGGAAGGACTGACCATTAGACCAGGCCAGGAAGTCAAGACGGGCCAAAAGATAACCTGCGGAGAAGACTCTCGTTCATACCTCATTTCCCCTGTGACAGGGAGTGTCTCGCACATTTCAAATTATGAGGGCTATCTCGGTCGGGTCTACCCTGCCATTTCTGTTGAGGTCCAAGAAGACCAGTGGGACGAGGCATTTAAGGAAGAACTCGTGGCATCCGGACCCAAATGTATCTTGAATTATTTGGCCCTCCTCCCCGGCGTTCAAGACCCTGCCCCCGTCCTGGATGCACAACCCCCTTTACATACCCTGGTGGTAAGCGGACTCGACAAGGACCTCCTGACAACCACCAACCAATTGCTGGTGAAGACCCACATCGAGGCCTTGAAGAAGGGTCTCTCGCATCTTAAGGGCATAACTCGTGTGGAAAGGATTCTCGTCGTCGTGCCTCCCACATTGGCAGGGCTCCTCGAAGACACGGGGGTTGAAATCAGGACTGTCACACCCTATTATCCCAATGCCTTTCCTCGAATCATCATGAAAGACGTCTTGGGGATCACTGTGCCGGCAGGGCAACCATGGGAGGACTTCGGGGTAAGCTTCCTTAACGTAGAGGCCGTTGTCTCCCTGTCCAAGGCCCTTGACGAACAAAAGCTCCCGGTCCACAAGATCCTGACTGTTATTGGTAAAGATAGCTCACGGACCCACGCAAAGGTCAGGATCGGGACCCTGGTCAGAGACGTCCTGGATGCCTTGGGCCTTCAAGTGAATGACAGAGACAGGGTCATCCTTGGCGGACCCATGACAGGGCACACCATCCACTCCCTTGAGGAGACACCGGTTTCCAGGGACACGGATGCCCTTATGGTCCAGGACACGAACAGCATCATATTGAGCGAGAACACACCCTGCGTAAACTGCGGTGAGTGCGTGAGAGTGTGTCCTGCGAAAATTCCTGTCAACATGCTTATACGCTACTTGGAAAACGGCCTCTTTCAGGAGGCGGTTCACGACTATGACCTCCTTTCGTGTATAGAATGCGGGCTGTGCAGCTACGTGTGCATAGCGCGAATCCCCCTGTTCCATTACATCATGTTCGGGAAGCACGAATTCATTCGGATGAAAGACGCGGAGGAATAATATGGAGGACAGGAAACTCCTCATCGGTTCCCATGCCCCATTCTGGCACAACGGGAGCAGTATAAGTGAGAGAAGCCTGCATACCGGGCTGGCAACACTTCCCGCAGTCCTCATGGGGATATACCAATACGGGGCCCCGGCCCTTGGTGTGGTGGCACTTTCTATTTCCTTTGCCATGATTTGGGAACTGCTCATGAACCGGGTTACGGGACGCCCGTTGAGCATCGTTGACTGGAATGCCGGCCTTATGGGCCTGCTTTTCGCGATGCTCATGCCTGCCACCATTCCCTGGTGGACCGTAGTGGTAGGAACGTTTGTAGCTATTGTCGTAGGGAAGCAGATCTTCGGAGGCATCGGGTGTAACCCCCTGCACCCTGTGCTCGTGGCCCTTGCCACCATGATCCTTTCCTGGAAGGATCTGCTCGACTTCAACCAGGCCCTGGTGTTCTACGACCTGGGATTCAATATGGTTTACCCCCTGTCTGCGGTAAAGGCCTTTGGGTCATCTGCCGTTGAAAACTACGCCGTGGTCGACCTCCTTCTTGGCCGGCAGGCAGGCGGACTAGGGGCGACCTTTGGTCTTGGGATTATTATTGGAGGGGTGTACCTTGGACTTCGTGGTTTTATTAGGTGGGAGATCCCTTTGTCCTATATTGCCGGCATCTTCGTTACCGCATTGCTGTTCAACCTTTCCAACCCCGATCAATATGCCGGCCCCATCTTTCATCTCTTTACGGGGTACACCCTGGTCATGGCCTTCTTCTTTCTACCCGAGGATTCGTCGTCTCCGGTGAACCTCGTGCCTATGCTGATATACGGTGCCATGGCAGGCTTCCTGACCGTGCTGGTCAGAAACGTCGGCGCCTTCGTGGACGGCGCGGTCTTTGCCGTCCTGCTGGTGAATATTGCCAACCCCATGATTGACAAGATGAGACCTAAGGCATTGGGGAGGGGAGTGGAACATGCGTGAAATGATTAGGCTTATCGTTACCGTCCTGGCCTTTAGCGCATTTTCGGGGGGGCTGCTTGCGGCCCTGCACAACGGGACCCAGGCCCGCATAGAATACCAGGTACTCAAGTTTGTGAAAGGGCCGACCATAAAGCAAATCATGGCCGGGGCCGCCAATGACCCCCTTACGGACAGGTTCAAGGTTACAGATGGAGAGATCGGCAGAGAGTTCTATGTGGGTGTTTTCGAAGGAAAGCCAAAAGTCGTCGCCTTTGAATCCTTCGGAAAGGGTTATGAGGGAGAACTGGGTGTCATCGTGGCCGTCAATATTGAAAATGACGAAATTGTGGGGATCGGGGTGACCACCCATCGCGAGACCCCCGGGGTCGGCGCGAGGGTCAAGACTGATCCATCGTTTGCCGAGCAATTTAAGGGACTACCCCTCAAAGAACCCTTCAAGATAAGGCCGGATGGGGGCCAGATCGATGCCATCAGCGGGGCCTCCTTCTCTTCCCGGGGGGTGTGCGAGGCCGTGACCAAAGCAACGGGTATCTACACGAAACACAAGAGGGATATCGTCGAGAAACTGAAGTCATTCAAGACATAAGGAGTAAGCGACCTATGGCTAAGAGCGCTGTTCAAGAATTCACCAAGGGACTTTGGGACGAGATTCCTCCCTTTCGCCTCGTTCTCGGGCTTTGCCCGACCCTGGCCGTGACGAAAGGTGTTGAAACAGCTATCGGCATGGGGATAGCCACCACCTTTGTCCTGGTCTGTTCCAATGTCATCATATCCCTCCTGAGGACCATGATACCCAAGACGGTGCGGATCGCCTGTTTTATCGTTGTCATTGCGACCTTTGTGACCGTCGTGGAGCTCCTCATGCAGGCCTATGCCTATCCCCTGTTTCTCAAGCTGGGAATTTTTACTCCCCTTATCGTGGTGAACTGCATCATCCTGGGTCGGGCAGAGGCCTTCGCCTCAAAGAAAAACGTGGTCCATTCCTTGGCAGACGGGCTCGGAATAGGTATCGGTTTTACCCTCTCACTTGCTGCCCTCGCAATGGTGAGGGAGGTCTTTGGGAACGGCACCTTTTACAACATCCCGGTGTTCGGACCTTCCTTCAAACCATACACCTTTATGGTGGAGGCGCCCGGCGCATTCGTCTGCCTTGGTCTTATGCTGTGCATAATGAACATCCTGGGCAAGAAATGATACGAGCTGTATTGCACTTCCCACTCCAGGAGGAAATCAAATGGGAGATCTCATATTTCTGGTAATAAGCTGCATCTTCGTGAACAACATCCTGTTGATGCAATACCTTGGCAACTGTCCCTTTCTGGGGGTGTCCAAAAAGATGGAGACAGCCGTGGGTATGGCCATGGCCGTAGTGTTCGTGCTGGTCATGGCTGGTGCGCTCACCTGGATAGTCAATCACTTCCTTTTGAGGCCCTTTGGGCTTGAGTACCTGAGAACGGTCGCCTTTATTCTGCTTATTGCGTCCCTGGTCCAGTTCGTAGAGATGTTCCTCAAAAAGAGCATCCCTGCCCTCTATGCGGGCCTGGGCATATTCCTGCCCCTGATAACCACAAATTGCGCAGTAATGGGAGTAGCACTCATCCTCGACAAGGAGGATTACAACTTTATCCAGGCCCTGGTCGCCTCTCTAAGCTATGCAGTGGGCTTTGGATTGGCCCTTGTCCTCTTTGCCGGAGTAAGGGAGCGGATTCTCCTGGCCAGGGTACCGAAGCCCCTCCAGGATACATCCATCGGGCTGGTTATGGCAGGGATGATGTCCCTCGCTTTCTTTGCCTTCAAGGGCATGGCATAGGCCAGGGGACAGGTTGAGACCGGCGACATGAGTGTTGGGGTTGCCGTTTGACTTTTGCGTTGCGACTACTATGATTTTTCTGTGGACCTCTACTGGTCGTTCATAGGAGGACTTAGATGATTGGTGGACTGCTGATTATGGGTGGCATTGGCCTCATCGTGGGTGTCGGCCTGGCTATGGCCTCCAAGATATTTTACGTATACGTGGATCCCAAGATCGAAGCAGTTGAAGATGCCCTGCCAGGGGCCAATTGCGGCGGTTGCGGGCTGCCCGGGTGCAGTGCAAATGCCGTTGCCGTTGTGGAAGGCAAGGCCTCGCCCTCGTCTTGTGTCGCGGGCGGCCCCGAGCTTGCTTACGAGATCGCCGAAATCCTTGGCGTGAAAGTGGAAGTGAAGGAGCCCGACATAGCGAAACCCGGTTGTACCTATGGCGTAGGTGACCCGGGATGTGATCTCAAATACATATACGACGGGGCACATGATTGCAGGGCTGCCGCACTCCTTGACGGAGGATCCAAGGAATGCCCCATAGGTTGCCTGGGGTTGGGTACCTGCGTCAGGGCATGCCCCTTTGACGCCCTCTCCATGGGGCCGGATAATCTGCCCAAAGTCGATTTTTCAAAATGTACGGGTTGCGGTACCTGCGAGAGAATATGCCCGAAGCATATTATTACCCTTACTTCCAACACCAGAAGGATCATACACTTCAATGTTTTGGACGAATGCCTGGCCCCCTGCCAACAAAAGTGCCCGGCCAACCTGGACATCCCCCTCTATATCAAACTCATCAGTGAGGGCCAGTACAGGGAGGCCCTGAACGTCATCAAGGAAAGGATTCCCATGCCCCTTTCCATAGGAAGGGTGTGCCCCCATTTCTGCGAATCTGTCTGTCGCCGGAATTACGTGGACGAGCCAGTGAACATCAATCACCTGAAGCGATTCTGTGCGGACGTAGAGTTGAAGGGAACGGAGCGCTACGAGACCTATCTGGCCCCCCCTTCCGGCAAGCGGGTTGCGATCATTGGCGGCGGTCCGGCGGGTCTTGCTGCTGCTTACTACCTGAAACGCCTCGGACACGATTCAACCATCTTTGAGGCAATGCCCAAGCTCGGTGGCATGCTACGTTATGGCATCCCCGAATACAGGCTCCCCAGAAAGGTGCTGGACTGGGAGATCGAAGGAATCACGGGGCTGGGGATCGATGTACGCCTCAACCAGAGAATGGGGAAGGACTTCACCCTCAAGTCCTTGAAGGATGAAGGTTTTGATGCGGTCTTCATCGGGATCGGGGCCTGGGGAAGCAGGAGCATGCGTGTCGAAGGGGAAGACCTGGAAGGAGTCCTGTCCGGTACCGAGTACCTGATCCAGAGAGGTCTTGAAAAGGACGTCAAGATCGGAAAGCGTGTCGTCATCATCGGGGGAGGAAATACGGCCATAGATGCGGCCAGGACGTCGTGGCGGCTTGGCGCCGAGGAGGTTACGGTCCTCTACCGCAGGAGCCGCCAGGAGATGCCTGCAGCGGATTACGAGGTCGAGGAAGCGGAGATGGAGGGCGTCAAGTTCCATTTCCTTGCCGCCCCAACCCGCCTGATTGGCGAGAACGGTCGCCTCAAGGCCATAGAATTCCTCCGCATGGAGCTCGGCGAGCCCGATGAAAGCGGCCGTCGCCGCCCGGTTCCTGTCGAGGGCACGGAGACCATCATAGAAGTAGACAACGTCATTGCGGCCATAGGCCAGTTTCCTGATCTCAAACCTGAACTCATTCAGTGCGATGGCACCGAACTCGAGACGACCCGCTGGAACACCATCGACACGGACCCCGAGACATTACAGACCAACATTGACTGGGTATTTGCCGGCGGCGACGTGGTAAACGGCGCCGCCACCGTGGTTGAAGCCCTTGCGGGGGGCCGGAAGGCCGCCCATTCCATACACCGTTATTTCAATGGCGAAACCCGGGTTCAACCCATGGAAGGCATCCGCAAAGAAATTTGGGATGAGGCCCAGGAGGAAGAGGTCAAATCCGTACCCAAGATACCCAGGATCAAGATGCCTGACATCCATGTGCCGGAGCGGAAGGGTAATTTCGAGGAGGTCGAGCTGGGCCTCTCGGAGGAGCAGGCCCGCGAGGCTGCAAGACGATGCCTCCAATGTGGTATCTACTGTTACAAAAGGAACTAACCCCTTTGCTGGCAGATTGGTCCGGGATGTTCCGCCCACGGACTTTCATGGGGCGCAGAAACAAGACCCCAACCAAAGCGTCCTGCCTGGAAACGAGACTTCTTACAGCATCCCCACGCCCCGATTTTATCCCTTGACAGACTTGTAATCGTTGACTATATTTTGCCCGGTTTCTGGAGGGGGACCACTTCCTTTTTGTTTCTCAGCAAAAATTCTGAATCGTCGCATCAGCACTAGATTCGAAACGGGAGGTATGTGTGCTCATGAAGAAGAATCTCTTGCTCGTATTCTTGACCTTTACTCTTGCTCTTGCATTTCTTGCGGTCGGTGCTATTGGGGCCGAAGAGAAAAAGATCGAGGCCCCCGAAGTCATTACGATCGAGACCCAGGGACTCAAGAAAGACAAGAAGGGCCCGGTGATCTATCACCACAAGAAACACCAGGAAGAGTATTTGAACATCGAAGGCAAGAAACCCATCGCCTGCACCGAGTGCCACCACGACTACCAGGATCAGGGCGGAAAGAAGGTCAACGTGTGGAAAGAGGGTCAGCACGTCCGGAAGTGCAATGAATGCCACGACCCCAACAAGAGCGATGGGAAAAAGAAGAAGATCCAGCTCGCCATGCATAAGAATTGCAAGGAATGCCACAAGGCCCTGGTGAAGGCAAAGAAGGTCAAAAAGGCACCCTACAAGAAATGTACGGACTGCCACCAGAAGAAGTAAAAGGACAAGGCTCCTGTCAGTGTTATTGTGGTGGCCTGTCCGGGCCACAAAAAATGCCGCTTCTGGGAAGGGAAGCGGCATTTTAGTCTTTGAGCACGAATGGATGAGGGATTAGACCTCTGTCACCGTGATAGCTTCCTGATCACAGACCTCGACACAACTCTCGCAACCAAGACATTCCTCGGCATTCACCGGTACAGACTTGCCATCCTCCATCTCGTAGACATCCACGGGACACACTTCCACGCATTCCTCGCATCCTTCGCACTTATCAGGGTCCACTGTTACTTCGTAAGCCATTTCTTTCTCCTCCTAGCGCAAATAAATATATTGTTATTCCAGTCGCTTACAGCCTCTCACTGTCACCAGTTCAAGGGAGTGTGAATTCTTTAACAAAGAGAAATACCCCTGTCAAGCTTTTTCTCCGGATTTGTTCTCGTGTAACACTTTAGCCTTTTGAAATGCGTCCTCAGATACGGAGAACGGGTGATGATGCCTTTTCTGGAGTGACTGGCGGGAGGGCGCCGTCTTTTCGCGACTTGTCAGTGGGGGAAACCCCTGGCCCCGAGCGATAGCGAGG
>JAFDHO010000170.1 GCA_019308745.1 Deltaproteobacteria bacterium | reverse complement strand
CTCAAGAACATCATTGTCGATGAAGATGGTGATTCTGGTTTTTCCTTTCTGAGGAACAACCGCGCCTCTTTTTGCTTTCTTGAAATCATATTCCTTCTTCATAGGCTTTTCTCTCTCTTCGCGTGGCTCTTCGGGCGGAGATCAACCGGATATCTTCCCCGCGATATGTGTACACAACGACCACGACACGATTCAAAGCGTCTGCACCGACAGACACAAACCGCTCTTCGCTTTCGGCGGTCTCGTCTTCGATTGTCAGTGCCATGGGATCGAAAAGCACAACCTCTGCATCAGAAAATCGGATCTTGTGCTTGCGGAAGTTTGATTCTGCCTTCGCTGGATCCCAGGTTACTTTCACAAAGTAATTATGCATATATTATATGTATATGTCAATGCAAATGTCGCTGCCCAAAAAGAGGATTAGTTCCGGGTCGAAGAATTTTGGTTTGGGTAGGATCTCGACAAGTGCCTGGAATGGTGAAGGAATTGTACGAAAAGGGCCTGTTTTGGGGCTTAGAATACTACTTTTGCCCCCGAAATAGGGCTTCCAAAAATTTGAAAGATGCCTCGTGCAAATCGGTATTACATTCCCGGCTGTGTTCGGCACCTGCCCCACCGCTGTCATAGGAAAGAATTTCTACTGAAATTTGCCAGAGACCGCCGCGGATATCTGCACTGGCTTTTCGAAGCCAAGAAGCAGCTTGGACTGAGTGTACTGAATTACATGGCGACCTCAAATCACATCCATCTTCTGGTAAGGGACAACATAAGGTAGCTCGGTCTGACCCTGGACCGTGCTGGACCGCTGAACGATTGGGCAGAGAGAGAATCGGATTATGAGAAGAACTTCGCTCGGGCTGAGTGACTTCCTGGGAGTCGGTTGCCTGATATTGCTCACATCTGTAATCGACCATGGGGCAAACTACGATCCCCTCGCCGTTCCGGCGCAGGTCACACCCCGCGTTGTCGATCTGACAGTAAATGACCATGAACAGCAGCGCGACATCCCCATCCGGGTTTACCTTCCGCAGGCTATGCAAGCGGCGCCAGTGGTGTTGTTCAGTCATGGGCTTGGCGGATCTCGGAAAGGAAGTAGCTACCTTGGCAAGCACTGGGCTGCCCGAGGCTACGTCACGGTATTTCTGCAGCATCCCGGAAGCGATGCCTCTGTATGGGAGGACATACCGATGGGACGGCGCATGAAAGCCATGCGCGAGGCAGCCAACGCACAGAACTACCTGCTACGAGTGAAGGATGTTCCCGCCGTCCTGGATCAGCTCGATCACTGGAACAAGACGGATGAGCATGTGTTGGCGGGGAAGCTGAACCTAACGAAGGTTGGAATGGCGGGCCACTCGTTCGGTGCGAGAACTACACAGGCTGTTAGCGGACAGAGGTTTCGAGGGAGGGCATTGTTCACTGATCCTCGTATCGACGCTGCGGTCATCATGAGTCCCAGTAGGCCGAGACGAGGCACGCCTCAAGCCGCATTCGGGAAGGTCTCGATACCGTGGATGCTTATGACCGGAACGAAAGACACGGCCCCAATCGGCGACACGGACATGAAGTCGCGTCTTGCTGTTTTCCCTGCCTTGCCGCCCGGAGGGAAGTATGAATTGGTGCTTTTCGGCGCCGAACACTCCGCATTCACGGATCGCGCCTTGCCAAGCGATACCGAGACGCGAAATCCGAATCACCATCGCGTTATTCTGGCGCTTAGTACGGCCTTCTGGGATGCGTATCTGCGCGAGGATCCCGCCGCAAGAGCATGGCTTGACGGCGACGGACCGGAATCAGTGCTGGAAAGCCGTGATGCGTGGCAGAGAAAATGAGGCATCAAGCCTGCCCAACCAGCCGTTGCACGCGACGGCTGATAGCCGCGCGTGAACGATATCGTTCTCGCCGACGCTTGCGCGCCGGCGAGAACGCTGCAAATCAGACGCAGCGGCAGGCTGTCGGCTGCATTTGCCTTGTTAGGTGATTATTCCGGTTTAAAATCTCTCGCTCCATGAACAACCCCAGTGATCCATACATCATTAACTTCGACCCGATACATAATTCGATAAGATCCGTAGATTATTTCTCGGCAATATTGATCACCTATTTCAGGAATTACACGACCAGAGAGAGGAAATTCTTGCAAACGATCTGTGATTTCAAACATTCGAGTTACAAATAGGGCTGCCCGACCTACAGAGTCTCTTGAAATAAATTCAGCGATTGCATCTATATCATCCAGAGCAGACGGAGCCCAGGTTACTTTACCCATTTTTGTAGCCTCTGTTTAGCCTCTTCATGTGAAATTCCTTTTCCCTCTCTGATTTCTCGCTCACCATGTTCAAACTTGGTTTTGACATAAAGGGCGTGGATAATGTCGTCCATGGTTGCTTCATCAGGTAAGGTGTCAATGACTTGTTTGGCAATGTCTTTAATTGGCATTTTATCCCTCCTTATTCCATTCATGATAATGAAATGCGTTGATGTGCTATTTTCATCAACTCAAACGTGAGAGGCGGATATCTATACGTATTTCAGAATGCTTCAAATTCATTAAGTTGTTGAATCAAACCCTTTTTTATTTCTGAGGCGGCGGCTGATAGCCCCTTCTTTAAAAGCAGAATAACCGTTTCATCAAAATCTCTAGCTAGCTTGGCTTGTTCTGCCAATCTAATCTTTTCTAATATCTCGACAGGACATTTTGCCTTTAGCTCTTTGAAAGTTGCAGAATTATTGCTAGCCGTCATTTTTTCCGTTTTTTCCCATATGGGCAGTCCAATTAGCCTTCCCTGTGGCGTATACAGAAAAATTAATTTAGGGCTATTATACACTTCGTCCCTTATGTTTTTCTCTATTGTCTGAGCTAGAGATTGTACAGGATCTTTAGCGTAGCTAGTTACCATACCTCGTTCGAGTGCAATTTTCGCTAATTTTCTAGATCCAAGTGGATTTCCTACCTCATTCAAAATATTGTATGCTGCTTCTTGGATTGTCATAATTTCCTCCTTCCCTGATAATCTGGTTTGTTGTTTGAATGAAATATAAACAGGAAGGAAATGTCAAGCAGAAAATTTCAGAAAACGATATATTTGAGGGATCACCTAACGAAATACTCAGGCGCAGCTTTAGCTGTCGGCTGAAATGTCTTGTTGGCCGATATATTCTGTGAGAAGCCCGACATTCTTTGCGGCTTTTAACTGCCTTCTACCGGCAGTAGCAAAGAGCTCTGCCTGCCATTCTAGTGCACAGGCAACATGCAATGCATCCATTGCTCGCAAGACATTGGTTTCCAATAGTTTTACTGAACGCGAAATGACAGCAGGAGTCACCTGAAGCACAATTGCATCATGAACATCTTCCATCAATTGCCTTTTGATTTTTCGATAATCACTTTGCGATAAAATTTGTTGTCTCCGTCTCCGATTCAGTCCGGAAATTATTTCAGGCACCAACGATACCAAATGGCCCGAAAGAGCAACGGATTGCATGGGCTGGGGCTACTATTCATTCTTTATTGGTGTGGCTCTCATCTCCGTATTCTTCGTGAAGAACTTCCTTTGAATACAACAGCGGGCCTAACAAATAGAGGATTAGTTCCGAGTCAAGGGACGAGTGCTCGGGACTAATCCATGGTTCAAGAAGCCGCGGCCTATAGGGGAAAAGGTCGATAGATTGAGGATGGTTTTGAAGGTTGGATCAGGCCAATTAGGGATGGGGTCAGCCCTTGACATTGGAATAACTACGACAAATAGCGAAGGCCCCCAATATATGGTTTTATGGTTTGGGACGGACCTGGACAACTGTTTGGAATGGTGAAGGAATTGTACGAAAAGGGCCTTGTTTTGGAGCTTAGAATACTACTTTTGCCCCCGAAATAGGGCTTCCAAAAATTTGAAAGATACCTCGTGCAAATCGGTATTACATTCCCGGCTGTGTTTTCCACCTGTCCCACCGCTGTCATAGGAAAGAATTTCTACTGAAATTTGCCAGAGACCGCCGCGGATATCTGCACTGGCTTTTCGAAGCCAAGAAGCAGCTTGGACTGAGTGTAATGAATTACATGGCGACCTCAAATCACATCCATCTTCTGGTAAGGGACAACGGGGGAAGAGATGTTATCCCTAAATCGATTCAACTGATTGCGGAAAGGACAGGGCAGGAATTCAATCAAAGGAGGAATCGGAAAGGGAGCGTACTGGGAAGACCGGTATGATGCCACAGCAGTGGAGACAGACAGGCACCTGATTCGATGCATGGTTTATATGGATCCTCAATATGGTTCGAGCGGGAGTTGTGTGCCACCCCTCTGAATGGTTGTTTAGTGGATACAACGAAATCCACGCACCGCATAAGCGCTATGCATTGCTTGATTATGAAGGATTGAGGGAGTTGCTTAAGTTTAGAAGGAAGGAGGATCTTGCTTATGCCTATCGAGGATGAGTTGAGGAATCACTAAGGGAAGGTCATCGAGAGCGAGATGGAAAATGGACAGAGAGTATTGCGGTGGGGAGCGAGTCATTTGTGATTGCGACAAAGGAGAGACTTGGGGTAAAGGCGAAGGGGCGCGAGGAGATTGGCGGGGAAGGAGTTTATGAACTCCGGGAATCCGCAGGGCCTTACAGGGGCATTTTAGGGCGTGAAAACGGCGGTTTAAGGGTTGAAAAGGGCTATTTTTTGGATGATAATGATTAGATATCAATAAGGTAGCTCGGTCCGGCCGTGGACCGGCGGGGACCGTGAGGACCGTGGACGGATGGACCGGTGGACCCCCGACCGTGGACCGGAAGGTGGACCGGTGATGAAAATAGAGGCACACATTCCTGTAAGAGCACCGGGACAAACCCCCGGTACAGGCATGCTCCTGCCTGCGATTCCCCCTCTCACAAATTCTGTCCTGTGGAAGATCCCTAGCCTACGAATACCTGTTGAATATCTCCAATGGAAAGCGCCTCTATCTTCTTGTCCAGGGGGAATGATTTTTCTCCAGGATAGATTATGTATGCATGATCCAATCTTAAGTCTTCCATGGCACCTCTCATGGACTTTGTAATCCGGGGCGCATCTGTATACTTAATCTCTATTCCTATCCGTCTTCCCTCCAGGTTAAGGAAGGCATCGAGTTCGCTGCCACCATGGGTGGCCCAAAAACAGATATCTGGGATGTGAATAAGGGCCGCCATTTGTTCCAAGACAAATCCCTCCCAAGAGGCCCCAAACTTTGGATGAGAAAAAATACTTCTTTCCGACTCAAGCCCCAAAAGAGCGTGGAGAATTCCGCTATCCCTTAGATACACCTTTGGTGACTTGACTTGTCTCTTCTTTATGTTTTCAAACCAAGGCTGCAACTGCCTTACAACAAAGGAATCGGTAAGGATATCCAAATAGCGTTTTACGGTTTTTTGGCTTGCGGAAATTGAATGGGCAAATCCTGAAGCGTTCCATATTTGACCATGGTAATGTGCAAGCATTACCCAGAACCTTCGCAGGGCCTGTGCCGGGATGCGAATACCAAGCTGAGGGATGTCACGCTCAAGAAATATCTGAAGGAAGTCAAGTCGCCATCTGAGGCTAAGGCCGTCATTTCTCGCTAGGTATGAACGGGGAAATCCACCCCTGAGCCACAATTTCTTGTAGTTTTCAGGCCCCACCTCCTCCAAATTGAATCCTGACATGTGAACAAATGAAACCCTGCCCGCCAGGGTTTCTGACACCCCCAGCACAAGCCTGGGGGAAGCACTTCCCAACAAGAGAAACGAGGCTTTGCATCTGGGACTATCCATCAATACCCGGAGAATTTCGAACAGCTCAGGTTTACGCTGGATTTCGTCCAAGACTACCAGGCCTGTAAGCGGCTCCAACGCGAGAAGGGGGGCCTCTAATCTGGCAAGATCCACAGGGTTTTCGAGGTCGAAGAACTCACATGGTTGTATTTCTTCACAGATCTTCCTGGCCAGGGTCGTCTTTCCACATTGTCTGGGACCAAGTAACACTACCCCTGGATTGTTTTCCAGTCCCTGTCTGATACGGCCTACGAGCCTTTCTCTGGGCACAAACATGATCTTATGTTATTCCTTGAAAATCTGATATGTCAAGTAAAACTTTTCAAGGAGCAAAATGCTCCCATCCAAGAGGAGTGGGGTCAGCCCTTGACATTGGAATAACTACGAAAAATAGCGAGGACCCCAATATTCATCCAAGTCAATTATCAAGCTCGTGCCCAGCCTTATTTTGCTGTTCTTCTTTGCTCGCCTACCCGTCCGGGTGGCACCACTACCCCAAACATCAAGGCCGGCCGTCCTTGAAACCCGGTGCTGCATCATTGCAGGGCCATCAATGTCAAAGGGCACAGTTGCCGTCTCAAGGGCATAAGATCGATCAACCAAGCTTCAAGCCACCGGCTAAAGAGGATACTAAGTCAGATGCTCGTTTATCAAGGTGGTACATCTCTATTTTCCCATTGACAGACAGCTGCGGAACCGGCTTGGATTGCCTAGAATGGCTTTATCCTGTCCTTGTCAGCTATTCCAATTGTCAAGGGCCGACCCCACTTACGTATGTCAGTTGGAGTCTCGTCCGCCATCAATCAAGGTTTCTTGTTAGCGGGTGACCGGTGAACCAGTGGACAAGAGCAGGCAGGGAATGCCGGGCGCTTACTGAAGAGGTTGCCTGCGGAAACTACCTTTATCGGCTTTGGCCTTGGGCTGTTTCCGGAAACAATGTTTATGAACGATTGGGACCCGCCCTGTTTATGAATTTATGGGCGTCCCACTCCCCACAATTCCGCTCAGCTCGGCCATTGGCTGTAAAGAAAGACCAATTGACATGCTGCCCTGAAAGCTGTACATTATCTCTGCACAGTTAAAAGGAGGCGAATATGGCAATACAGACAACCTATACCGATGCCCGCGCCCGGTTTGCTTCTTTGATTGACGAAGTAGTAAAAAATCGGGAAGTAGTCATCATCCAGCGGCGTGGAAGCGAGGATGTCGCAATGATAGCGGCCGATGAGCTTGCCGGAATTCTTGAAACCGCACACCTGCTTCGATCCCCCGCTAATGCAGATCGGCTGAATTCCGCTCTTGAACGGGTAAAAAAACAAGAGGGATCAGCCCAAACCATCGAGGAGCTTCGTCGAGAGGTTGGTCTCGATGAGCCGGTCTGACTCCAGGAAAGAGAGACAAGCCGTATTTCAGCCGGAATTCAGAGAAGATTTGCGGTACTGGGTAGAGACTGATCGCAGAGCGGCTCTTCGGATCTTCAAACTGGTTGAAGCGGTAATGCGGGATCCGTTTCAGGGTATTGGCAAACCTGAGCGCCTAAAATTCCTAGGCTCTGGCGTCTGGTCCCGTCGCATAACACAAGAACATCGTTTGGTTTACGTCGTAAGTCGCGAAAGGATTGATTTCGTTCAGTGCCGATATCACTATTGACCGGCGTTGATCTTTATTCGGCCAACATGTCAGTTCACCAGACCGCTATTCGGCAGCGCTTCGCACCGGCTGGTGACTTCAGCGTAGGCTAATTGAAAGATTCATAGTTCAAAAGAGGGCATGCCATGTCTAAGGAAACAAAAATAGATAGGCAATCCGGTGTGGACAGGGGACTAGTCGCCATGTTCTTAAGGATGTTGCCCGAGGAGCGAGTGAAAGCCAACGACAACGCCCTCCGCACAATTCAGGAGTTGAGAGATGCCTACAGGCGGCAGAAAGCCGACGAACCTAAGCCTAGGTGAAGTTCTGAAGGGGCTGTTAGATGCAGGTGTCGATTTTATTCTTGTCGGAGGCCTAGCAGCCGTAATCCAGGGAGCCCCTGTCACAACAATCGATGTGGATATCGTTCACAGCCAATCCCCCGAAAATATCTCCAGACTTCTGGCCTTCCTTAAATCGGTCGAGGCTGTTTATCGGCGCTTGGATGACAAATTGATTGAACCGAAGGAGCGCGACCTATCGGGGAAGGGTCACGTGCTTCTTATGACCCGGATCGGCCCGCTAGACATATTGGGAGCTATTGAGGGGGGGAGATCCTATGAGGAACTCGTGGAGCATGCTATCGAAATTGATTTCAGAGGCCACAGGCTTCGAGTTCTGGACCTAAAGACGTTGATCGAACTCAAGAAGACTTCGACAGATCCCAAAGATAAGCAGCGGCTTCCTGTGCTTAGAGAAACCCTGCAGCAGTTGGAGGAGAAATATGCCCGTGGGGAGGACAAGAAAGACAGAGACAGCGAGTAATTGTCTAACAAGGCCATGCACAGTCCTGGTTTCTGGTTTCTCTGGTTTGGACCTCGACAAGTGCCTGGAATAGTGAACGAATTGGACGAAAAGCGCCCTGTTTTGTGGCTTAAAACGCTATTTTTGCCGGGCAAATGGGGCTTCTAAGAAGGGGGCTATGAAAATGCCTCATGCAGATCGGCATTGTATCTCCCCATGTGTTTGGCACCTGACCCACAGCTGTCATAAGAAAGGATTTCTGTAACATTTTAGCCGTTTGAAAAGCGATTCAGAGAACTCGGTGATGGACGAACGGGGGTGATGATGCCTTTTCTTGCGTTCCGAGCCTCCCGGGCTGGTCTTTTCTGCGAC
>JAFDHO010000169.1 GCA_019308745.1 Deltaproteobacteria bacterium | reverse complement strand
AAGCGAGAGGTGTGGAGATGGCCTGGTGTCACGATTGCCGTTGTTCCTGTTGCTAGGATGGTAAGAGTGCTGTTTGGAAGGAAGTGCTCCGAAATGTTTTACCACTATTTCAAATATATAGGTCATTATCGACATTTTTACGCACCGTACGGGTTGAGGAACTACGTCAAATTTGCATCCAAAATACGTGGATCAGTAGCCCTGGACATTGATACCTGGATAAACGAGAACCTTAATCAGAGAATTTTTGGATAGGAGATCGAGGCAGTGAATACTGAAAGAGTCCTCATTCTTGCCCCGCACACTGACGACGGGGAGTTCGGCTGTGGGGGGAGCATTGCCAAGTTTATTGAATCTGGAGCAATGGTATACTACGCAACATTTAGTTTATGTGAAGAGTCTATTCCGAAGGGTTTGCCGAAGGACATTTTGGAGAAAGAGGTGGTGAAGGCCAGTGAAGTTTGGGGAATAGGTAAATCGAATCTGCTGATATTTAGATACCCTGTTCGCCGCTTCGCTGAGCACCGGCAAGATATTCTTGAGGATTTGGTGGAACTGCAGCGAGACTTAAAGCCTACAACTGTTTTCGTCCCCTCCTTCAATGACCTTCATCAGGACCATCATATAGTTGCTCAGGAAGGAATGAGGGCGTTCAAGAAGACGACAGTATTAGCCTATGAGATGCCATGGAACAATATTACGTTCTCTACACAATTGTTCATTAAGCTCAGCAGTGAACATATAGATAAGAAACTGGCAGCATTGAGGGAATATAGATCTCAGAAGGAAAAACCTTACGCTAATGAAGAGTTCATTAGGAGCCTAGCGCGAATGAGGGGGGTTTCCATAGATGCTAGTTATGCTGAGGCGTTTGAAGTTGTAAGATGGATAATAGAATGAGGTTGAGCTTTCAAATGAGCCTTTGGGTAATGATAGATGAGTAAACTAGTAGATCTCACTTTCGGCATAGAAGAAGGAATTTCAACATGTCCGACTCCTTGGCATCCGGTTGTTGAAGTTACTAAGATTGCAAGGCACTTTATTGAAGGAAGGGAGACTCGTAAAGTCACATTAGGTACGCA
Organism: Deltaproteobacteria bacterium; assembly: GCA_019308745.1. GTDB lineage: Bacteria > Desulfobacterota > DSM-4660 > Desulfatiglandales > HGW-15 > JAFDHO01. The sequence goes on along the minus strand of JAFDHO010000169.1, from coordinate 7,600 downwards.
TACTGGAACCCATATCGATGCCCCTTTGCATTTTCTCGCCGATGGCCACAGCGTTGACCAGCTACCTTTAGAAATTTTGATAGGTGAGGCTTTGCTACTTGACTTCTCGGGAAAGAAGAATGGAGAAGAGATTAGTGAAGGGGAAATAGGGGAAAAACTCCTTGGTATTGAGGGGATAGAAAGGCTTGTCATCCGCACTGACTGGTCTGGGAAGTGGATGAAGCGAGGGTATTTTGAAGAATACCCGTACCTTTCCCAGGGAGCTTGCGGATTCTTGATTCAAAAAGGGGTAAGGCTGTTGGGTATGGATACGCCTTCTCCTGATAATCCCAATGACAAAGCGGGATCGCTGCAGGATTCGCCAAATCATAAGAAGCTATTGGCAAATGGAATAGTTATTGTTGAATATCTCACAAATTTGAGGGAAATAGAGGGACAGCGGTTTTGGTTAATCGCTTTGCCGCTCAAGCTCCTTGGTTGTGATGGGGCTCCGGCTAGAGTGGTGGGCAAGATCAGGAAATGATATGAAATTTGGACCGCAAAATGAGGAACCAAGGTCCATTAAGGGGGGACTATGGGCGATGTCGGAATATTAGAGACTACCTTGCGCGACGGTAGTTATGCTATCAATTTCCAGTTCACGGCTAATGACACAGCTGTGATAGCTAGCGAGCTCGAAGAAGTTGGTTTTGAGTATATCGAAATAGGACACGGGGTAGGACTAGGAGCATCGAGGAATGGAATGGGCGAGGCCGCCGAAACGGATGTTGCTTACCTGGAAGCGGCAGCGGGGGCTCTAAGTAGGGCGAAATACGGGATGTTTTGCATACCCGGTGTTGCGAGTCTGGATGATATTGACATGGCGGCGGAAATGGGGATGGGATTCATCCGTATTGGAACTAATGTGACGGAAATGGAAGAGTCAAGAGACTACATAGAGAGAGCAAAAAGGCACGATCTCTTTGTGACTACAAACTTCATGAAATCCTACACTCTAGAGCCTAAGCAGTTCGCGGAAAAAGCAAAGTTGAGCCAGAAATTCGGTTCAGATCTTCTCTATATCGTTGATTCTGCCGGTGGGATGTTGAAAGAGGAAATTGAAGGTTATTTTAGGGCCGTACGAGATGTTAGCGATATACCATTGGGATATCATGGACACGACAATTTGGGTTGCGCCATTTCGCATTCATTATTTGCGGCTGAGCTAGGTGCAAGCCTAATCGACGGTTCTTTGCAAGGACTCGGGCGAAGCGCAGGAAATGCTGCAACAGAAATTCTCGTTGTTGCCTTGAAACGAATGGGATATGAAATGGCCATTGACCCACTCAAGGTGATGGATATTAGCGAGACGTATATCAAACCTCTCATTTCAAAACGGGGATTAGACTCGATTGATGTCGTTACAGGCTATGCTCAATTCCATTCAAGCTACATGAGTGTGATCAAGAAATATGCTTCAAAGTACAGGATCGATCCAAGGAGACTCATTATAGGCGTTTGTGAGCATGACAAAGTGAATGCCCCAGAGTGGCTTGTGGAAGATGTAGCGAGAAGATTAAGAAGTGAATCTGAAAGAGTATATGTTGCCAAATATAAGCTCCACGAGTATTTTGGTAATGAACAGTCAAATGATCTCGGAAAGAAGTGATGTCTACCATCGAGGACATTCTGCAAGTAACTAGGGAAAATAGCCGTAGAACCTTCGTTGTGGATGCTATTAGCGATCGATCTTACAGCTATCACGATGTTCAAGATTTTGCGCTAAGGCTCTGTAGGGTGCTGAAAGAGAATGGGGTTGAAAGCGGGGATCGAATTGGCGTCTTACTTGATAATTCGGTGGAGTTTGTCATAAGCTATTTTTCTTGCCTGTATATGGGAGCCTTGGCTGTACCTGTCAGCGTCGACCTTAACTCGAAGACAATTGGATACATAGTCAAAACTGTAGCAGCCAAGTTATTGATTTGTTCTTCTCGGACGCTTTCAAAGGTTGAGGGTATACGTGGAATAGATCGGGTAACGATTCTATGCCTCGTTGCGGAAAGGGAAAGGTTCCCAAAGGCGTCAGGGATTAGTTATAGCCTTAGACTGTCTGACCTTCTTCAAAGCTCGATACGACCTTTAAGTCCTTTTTGTGGAGTTGATGAAAGGGACTATTTCACCATTACTTTCACCTCAGGGAGCACAAGTAAGCCGAAAGGGGTTTTCCATCCCATAAGAAACTATATCACTGCTGCCAGGATGTTTAACGAGAGCCTTCAGGTCGAAAGAAAGGACCGGTTCTACCATATATTGCCAATGGCGTATATGGCGGGATTGCTTAACTTGATAATTTGCCCTTACATGGCCGGGGCAAGTATTGTAGTCGGCCGTTCGTTTGACGCACTTCTCGCTATTGAATTCTGGAAGGCAGCCAGAAAACATGGAGTTAACAGGATGTGGCTTGTCCCATCTATTATGGCCATTCTCATGAAGGTTGACCGTGATGCCGAGGGAAGGGAGTATTGTCGCAATAAAATAAGGGATGCCTTTGTTGGAACTGCTCCTTTACAGCAGAGATTAAAAAGAGATTTCGAAAGGAAATATGGCATAGCTATTTACGAAAGCTACGGACTTTCTGAGACCATGTTTGTCACTTCCAATCGCCCGGGAGACAAGGGGGGGAATGGATCAGTTGGGTATCCAATGGAGGGCATTTCTATTAGGATAATGAGGGAGAAGACAGGCCATTCAGGGAAGGTTAGAAAAGGGGAGGTGTGGGTTAGAACTCCAACCATGATGACAGGATACTTAAATGAGGCAACGGGTGCTCCAGAGCTAATTGATCAAGATGAGTACTTTCCTACCGGAGATCTCGGATATGTTGATGTGGAAGGTCGTTTGCACATTGTGGACAGAAAAAAGGATATCATAATAAAAGCAGGAATTAACATAAGTCCGCGCGCAATTGAGGAGACTGTTGAACGGCATTCAGCCGTGGAACAAGCGGCCGCAATAGGAATTCCACATGAACTCTATGGCGAGGATGTAGCCGTTGCTTTGATACTGAAGAGAGGTGCTGCTTTTCAGGAGGTATTAAATTCCATAAAGCAACTGTGTAAAGAAAGGCTGGATTTGGCTTCAGTTCCATCGTACTACTTCCAATTTGAAGAGTTCCCTTTAAGTTTTACGGGAAAGGTCAAAAAGCGAGAGCTTCGAGAATTGTTACTACTGAGAATGCGGGGAAAGTAACGCATGTCGAGCATTGAGGAGTTGTTAATTGATTTCATAAAGGATCTTAAAGGGATCGATAAGCTATCGCCGGATGAGAGTCTGCTGCGAAGTAAGCTAATTAAGTCATTTGACTTCGTGCAATTGCTTCTTTTTATCGAAGAGAAGCTGGATATTCAGTTCCATGATGACGAAATAAAGCCAGAAAACTTTGAGACAGTTTCGAGAATTATGAGAACCATTAATGAAAGGATAAGTAGATAATAGAAATGTATGGTCCTAGAGATATTGAGGAAGTGTTGCATGACGTGGATCATGTAATGAAAGGGAATAAGTCAGCTCTTTTTAACAATGCAAAGCCGATTCATGAATGTGATGAAAGGAGCATTACCTTTTGTAAAGGAAATTCACGGGACGAGATGGAAATGATTGAGAGAGCGAAAGCGGCCGTTGTGATCTGTGCCAGCGGAGTTTCACTGCGTGAAAGAACTATGAAGAAGAAGCTCCTGGTAATGGTTGAAGAACCTCGGCTGGCATTTGCAAGAATTCTCAAAGCTTTCTTTGAAAAGAAGACAGAGCGGGAAATTCATCCGTCCGCAATTATAGAGGATTCTTCTATGATTGATTCAGATGTGTATATTGGTCCATTTTGCTATGTGGGAGAGGAGGTTGAGATCGGAAAGGGGTCTTGTTTATATCCCAATGTTACTATCTATCACAATGTAAAGATAGGGAAAAACGTGATTCTGCATTCGGGAGTAGTTATTGGATCAGATGGTTTTGGATATAGTAGAAACAACGAGGGAGTTTGGGAAAAATTTCCCCACATAGGAGACGTTATTATCGAGGATTTTGTCGAGATCGGGCCGAATTCGTGTGTTGATAGGGGAACTCTCGGGTCGACCATAATAAGGAAGGGAGTAAAAATAGACAATCTCGTTTATGTTGGGCATAATGCTGTAATCGGTAATGATACTGCCATATCAGGCAATACAACGGTTGGAGGCTGTGTAGTAGGGAAACATTGTTGGATTGCCCCAGGGTGTACCATTAAAGAAAAGATTACAATCGGAGACAATAGTTTCATAGGTATTGGTAGTGTGGTCATAGAGAATGTGCAAGCGGGGACTTTTGTGATAGGTGTCCCAGCGCGGAAAATAGGCGAAAATCCATATGGTTATCGCAAAAGACAAGAATTATCCGAAAAGCCATTTGGGTAGATAGGTCTTTGTGGTTTGTAAGGAAGATGTGGCGTAAGGTATTGTGTGGCAAATGAAGATACTTTATTTAGAGACTGGGACCTTTGGGGGAGGATCATTTGAAAGCCTTTATCAGATGTTGAAGGTGATAAATAGGAAGAGGTTTTCACCAATAGTTGCTTTTTTGAATGCGAATAGAATATGTGGTCAGCTAGATGAGATTGATGTAGGGTACTATGTGTTTTCAGACCCGGTTTATAGCCGTAACTTTGGAAGAATCATGAACAAGAGCCTTTCAAAAATGAGTCAAAAGATAGGGATATTCTCTGGCTTTCTATCGGTTATCTACGAGTTCTTGACTCATAACAACACAATAAGGGTGTTGACAGAGATTGTTAAGAAACACTCGATTGAGATACTTCATCTTAACGACCAGATAAACCGCGACTTTTTTGCATTGTTCGTTGCAAAGCGCACTGGGATAAAATGCGTCAGCCATTTAAGGTCTCCTGACACGTACGGGTTCAATAAGAAGAAGAGCATACTAGCAAATGGAGTTGTTGTACACTACATCGCATGCTCTGAATGGATTATGGATTTGTGGGCCAATTGCGGGGTGGCTAGGGAAAAGATCAGCGTGGTACCTAATGGGATCGACATCTCTAAGCAGATTGAAGCGATTGATTTGCATGCCCGATACAATATACCTCGAGACAATGCCATAATTGGGTGCGTTGGAACTCTTATTCCAAATAGGGGTTATGATTTCATGATACGTAGCTTTGCGAAACTGGTGGAGGTTTTTCCAAAGGCCAAGCTGCTGATTGTAGGTGATGGCTCTGAACGGATGTTCCGAGAACTGAAGGGCATAGCTAATTCTTTGCGGATTGGTGACAGAATAACCTTTGCTGGATTTGACAAAAACGGAAAGGGAATAATAGCGGGACTCGATGTACTAGTGCTGCCTTATCGGAATGAAGCTTTCGGCAGGACGCTTCTGGAAGCTTGGTTGGCTAAGACACCCGTTATTGCAACAAATTTCGGTAACATGAATAGGATTGTCAACCATGGCTACAATGGCATGCTAGTTTCGTACGGCGATACGGAAAGCCTGAACAGGAGTCTATTGGAAATACTCAAGAACAAGCAAATTGGAGAAGGATTAAGAAGAGGAGGTTATGAGACGGTGAAGGAAAGGTTTGGGATCCAGGGACACGTTGGTGAAATAGAAAGGATTTACAGCGTCATACAGACGAATAGTGATGTCTCTTGAGATGGAGTTTATGCTTCATTGATGGAATCAATCCCGCTTTTCGTTGAAAATATCGAAGTGGCCTTGACTTAGATTATGCAGCCTTGCTGGTCAGATCCAGGTGTTGCCTGTTTGCTTCCCTCAGCATGGGTAACCAGTTATGGCCCTTTATCTTCTGCAGCCTGGGCTCAATCTCAATAAGGGGGCTGGCTATTCATAGATGCTTCTGCAGAGAGTTCTTCCAATAATCCACCTTGCCTCTTTATGCTTCTAATAGGTAAGCGTCGGAGCAAAGGATGTTGAAGGGGTTTGAAGATTTCATAAAAGTGCATTTCATAAGTTCATAAGCCGGTATGGTGGGAAGTCTTACATCTGGGCCGAGACACGGGCTATGGGTAGTATTATTGGTTTCGCTTTTTGTTAGGGGAATGGTCTTGGTGAGTACCATGGAGTTCCAGGATGTCCATCTACAGCCGGATTCGAGGATGTACCTTTCGCTGGCAGAGGGGATTATACGATACGGGAGCTTTAGCTACCCCACCACGCCAGAGATACCAGATGCCGAGCGCATGCCCGGATACCCCCTTTTTCTGGCCGGGGTTTTGTCTCTTTTCGGGGGGAGCTTACTGAGCGTGGTGGTAATCCAGATACTCATAGATTCGTTGAGTTGCGTCTTGATCTATCGCCTGGGTGAAACCCTATGGAAAGGTGGAGGGTTGATATGCGGGCTCCTTGCAGGCGTGAATATCGGAATGATGACCTATTCCCACTTTGTTCTAAGCGACAGCCTGTTTCTGCTCCTGTTTCTGGTTGTTTTGACCCTGGTTCTCGAGTTTCTGAGGAAACCCAGATGGCTCACAAGTGCCATGTTGGGAACGGGAATTGGAGTTGCGACCCTGATCAGGCCTGTTATGGTTTATTTCCCTTTGGTACTCATACCCTTTCTGTTTCTATACCTGACATTCAACCTGAATGTATCTTGGGGAATAGGGGCCGGTAAGGTCGCGCTGTGCCTGGTGTTGATGTTTGGGGTCTTGCTGCCCTGGATGGCCAGAAACCATGTGCATTATGGCCGATATAGGTTGACGGCTCAAGCAGGGGAACATTTGCTCCAATATATTGTACCTTTTACGTGGCAGTACTCGAAAGGAATACCCTTCATTGAAGGTATGAAACGGGCGAATCTGGCCTTTGATAAGGAGGCTCAAGCGGCAGCGTCACATGTGGATTTCTCCAATCCTTTTGAGAAGAGCGATTTCCAGGTAAAGATGGCCCTGGGGTACCTCAAGGAAGAACCGAAATCAGCAATCATTAAGGCATGGTTGTTTGGCATGACCAAGAACCTGTTTGCTCCGGCAATCATAGATTTATCTTACCTACTGAAGATCGAACGGCCCCATTTCTTCTATACAGGAGGAAAGACCCTGTATGAGCGAGGCATAACTTTTCTCAGGAGTTTAAAGGGTTGGTTCGGATTCGCTGTGCTCGCGAATATGACAGTGCTCTTGCTGGCAAGGCTTATCCAGGTATGGGGACTGATCCTGCTGATGAAGGCGAAAATATGGGAGGGGACCCTTTTTTTCCTCACAATAGCCTACTTCCTCCTTGTTTCGGGTCCGGTCGGGTATGCCAAATACAGGCTTCCCCTTGAGCCGGTACTGATCATACTGCTGAGCATAGGGATGGCAGACTTGTACCTCAGGCTGTTCCAGAATAGACGACTTGAATTGACTGGGGAGCGGGACAGTTCGGGGGCTCCAGCAACGCGATGAACCCGGTTTTGGATTGTCCCGGCAAGGGCTCATCCAGGATTTGATTTCTATTTGGCCGAGGAGATTTAATAAGCGAGCAGTTTTTGGCGGCGGGTGAGTAGGCAAAGGGGATCAGGACGACAAGGCAGTAGGGAAGCATGTAGAAAATGGAAAAAGGGGCGATTTTGGCG
>JAFDHO010000168.1 GCA_019308745.1 Deltaproteobacteria bacterium | reverse complement strand
CTTTTCTTCGCCCTCGCTCCGCTCGGCTCAGTCCCCGACTTGGTCGGGTCCCCGGTTTCGCGACTTGTCAGTGGGGGAAACCCCTGGCCCCGAGCGATAGCGAGGGGAACAGCGAGAGGAGGCAGAACTCCCCCGCAGATAAGTCGCAGAAAAGACCAGCCCGGGAGGCTCGGAACGCAAGAAAAGGCAGGGGCAATGGCACAACATAACTATAAACTGGTACGACGATTTTACTCCTACGAAAACCTCAAAAGGAAACTTCGGTTCCTGCTGACAGATTTCTTCGGAGAAGAGTAATGCCCCCGCCAGAACCGGCAGGCAATGTATCCTTTGTGATCCGTAGATCTCTTTTCTGCAAGGGACCTATTCTTTTCGATCTTGCCTTCCGGGCTTCGTCCTCTTGGCCAACCAGCCGATAACAAGCCCTATAAAAAAGGCCCCCAGCAGTATGAGGGCAGAGGGCAATGATACCTTCCAGGGCCAGAAGGCCACCTCTATTGACTGAGTATTTTGTACAACGAAGATGACAAGGAGGATGATCAAGATAAGAAACACAATATTCTTGAAAGTAATCAATGATTTCTTGGTGCTACCCGATTTGTCTTGCATCTCTTCTTCCTCCAGTTAGCCAAGGGGCGGTTTACTCGCCGATTTTAAGCCAATAGTATCCTACAACTCAGTAATGTCCGGTTAGGATTTTGCAAAGCCGAAGTGCTCCTGGGACACTTGGTTGTGGCCCCTGGAAGGTCTTTTCCAGAGGCTCAATCAAATTCCTCGCAGGCATCATGAACGGCACCAAACATTTAACAAGAGTCATCAGTAGCCCCAGGAGATCATCTCCACCGGAGCCTCTGTCTTCTGTGCCTGTGAGGCGACGACTATGAGGCCCATGGGGGCGCAAAAAGGCTCAGAACGAATATTGAGCCTCTGGAAAAGACCTTCCAGGGGCCACGGGCCTTATGTTCCTGATCACGCCTTTGGCAAGTGTCTGCTTTTGCAAAATCCTAACCGGACACCAATGCCTACAACTCAAGAAAAATCAGTTCTTACTCGGGCACGTCCTTATTATCCCGAAGGCCCTCAAGGCTGATGCGAAGGGGCCGCCTCTCATCGTGGGCCAGAAAGTTGGTAACCGTCGGGAAGGCGAACTCTATCCCTTCCCTTTCGAAGGCCTTCATGATCTGCATGTTCACCTTCTCGTTGAAGGCAATGAAATCCCAGTAGTCCGGCGGATGATACCAGTATATCATTAGAATATTCAGAGAGGTATCATTGAATTCGTTGAAATGGACCCTGGGCGGATAATCCGGATGCATGCCCTCGTGATCCTTGAGGATCTCCCTGATGATCTCAACGGCCCTCTCGACCTTCTCCGGTGGGGTATCATAGGTGATGGTAATGTTGGAAAGCCGCCTTATGGAGGGGCGCCTTCCGATGTTCTCGATATTGGCACTCGCCATCTTTTCATTGGGGATTGTGACCAAATGGCCTGTGAGTGTCCTGATCCTGGTTGAGCGAAAACCTATGCTCTCCACCGTACCGTCGTAGCCTTCCACCGTAACCCGCTGACCCACGCTGAAAGGCTTATCCAACATGATCATGATACTGCCAAAGAAATTCTTGAGTGTGTCCTGGGAAGCAAGGGCTATCGCCAGCCCGCCAATGCCAAGCCCTGCGACAAGTGTGCTCAAGGGCTTGCCCGAGATCGCACGGATCAGATATACACTCCCGACCACGATCACGATCACGCGCGCAAAGAGCCTGACCATCTGAACAAAGGTGCGATCAACAGGCGTTTCCTCCCTTTCTGCATATCTCGTCAGCTCATACTCAAGGACGTCCAGGAGCCGATAGACAAAGAGCACCACTGCCAGGGTTCCCATGACACCGGCGGCCATTTCAATGATTCGCCCCACCGCTTGATCAAGGAGGAAGATCTCTCGGGCTGCATGCAACACGATCGTCGCCAGGATGAGGCGTACGGGCCATATGGATGCCTGGAGCACGAGCCGGAGCCGCAGCTTCTCCTGGGACTCCTTCAAGACCGCAGCCATACTCGAGAGAGACCTTACAAGAAGCTTGCCAATCATATAGACCACAGCAAGGACCACGAGCATGAGGAGATAACGCCACCAGGCATATCTCCACAGCCACTCCGGAAAGATCTCTTTCTGAGAATAGATGAACCCTATGGCGGCCAGGCACAGGATACCCATCCGGATGCTTCCCTTGACCTTGGCAACGGTGTCTTCGGGCACCGCGTCCTGGATGTTTTGGGGTAACATGATCCGCAAGGTATCCAACAATCCCACCAGGGAAAAGAGGAAGAGGATCGCTGCCATGGCAAGGATAATGGCCTCCAGGGCGTGAAAGAGAACAAGCAACCGGGGCGAAAGGACCAGGATCAACTCCAGTAAACGGAGGAACAAGGCAAAGATGGCAAGACGAAAGGCCGGCAAGAACCTCACGAGGTTCACCAGGCCCGGTTCCACGCCCTTTCGCTCGAATCTCTTTTGGGCGTATCTGTTGAATCGCCTCCACAGGATCTCTACGAGGATGAACCCCACCACCAGTAAGATCAAGGTCATCCAGAACCGCCACGATTCAGACCCTTCCAGGAACCTCCCCAGCTCAATCCACAGCTGATCAAAAGAACTCCGTCCGTCCATAGGGCAAAACCTCAATCAAACACGTTTTCACAATTCTCTTCTCCTACTTCACTCGACCCTCCATCAGCATGGCATGCATCTCCTCATCCCCTCCGCCATGAGAACAGCCCCTTCTATGGAATGGGACACAGGAACGCCGTTCAGCTCGAACCCTTCCATGAGCATCCTGTATTTTTCCACGTGGGGGACATAGGCTATCAGGGGTTTTCCCCACAGGAGATATAGCTGGCTCAGTCGGGCGCCGAGATCCGAGCTTGTCCCCGGCAGATAGGGCAGAAGCAACAAAATGATGCAGTCGATCTCCGGGGTCCTAATGAGGGAATCAACGGCCGCTACAAAATCATCGTCCCGGGCGCTCCCTGTCAGGTCGACGGGATTTCTCAGGGATGCAATGGTTCGTATGCTTGGGGAAAGCCTCTGGCGCATCTCATCCCGGACCCCCTCCGAGAGCTCAGGCACCCTAAGACCATGCTCGGCGCAGACATCGACAGCCAGGGCCCCATGCCCGCCGCTGCCCGTAACGATCCCGATATTACCCCGAATTGACGTGCCATAGCAACTCAGGGATTCGCAAAACGATACCAACTCCAGTTCATTTCGCGCCTCGACCAGGCCAAACTGGGAAAGGGCCTTTGAAAAGGTCCTGTAGTCGCCCGCCATTGATGCGGTATGGCTCGATACGGCTTGGGCTCCGCCAGGGCTCTTGCCTGCCTTTAGGACGATGACCGGCTTTTCGCTCTTCCTGGCAGCCATGACGAATTCTCGTCCCTCGTTCCTGCCAAATCCTTCCAGGTACAAGGCTATCACCCTGGTCTGATGGTCCCCCACCAGGAGGTCCAGCAGATCCAGTTCGCTGATCATGGCCTTGTTGCCGATACTTACCGCCCGGGAAAGGCCCACTCCTTCCCCTGCAAACTTGACCATTTGGTCGGCCAGGATTCCCCCGCTCTGACTCACGATAGCAACGTTTCCAGGTGCCGGCATGACCATGCGCTCGCTGGGGATAAAGAAGGTGTCCAGATGGGATGGGGAAAAGATCCCGATGCAATTGGGACCTATGAAGGGGAAGGCAGCCTCCATTGCCATATCCCTGATTCGATCCTGGAGGTCTCTCCTGCCCACCTCGGCGAATCCCCCGGATATGATTACTGCTGCTCCTACCCCGGCCTCTATGCATTCCCCGAGAACACCGGGGACATGTTCGGCCCTGACAGCTATGACTGCAAGGTCCACCCCTTCAGCTATATCCGAGACGCTCGCGTATACCTCCTCTCCCTGGTACCGCCCCCCCTTCCTGTTGACAGGAAACGCCCTTACAGGATAACGGAGATAGTTCTTGTTGAATATGACATTGGCCGGATGGCGGTCATTGTTCAAGGATACGCCGATAACAGCGAGGCTCTTGGGCTCAAAAAAAGCCTGGAATTTCCCTCTATCCACTACCAAGCGCTCCACCATAGGCCTAACCCCTTCCCCTAAGAAATGCTGTCTCAACAGGCTGGTCTCTAAGGTATTTCACGGGCCCTGTCTTCTGGATCCGGGCCCAAAATTACCCGGCTTTGTGTTTGGCTCACCATGTCAACATACTGGCGACAATTTCGGCATGGCGTTGTGCGGCCCCCTGATTTCGAGCGATGGCCTCTCTTGCACGGATTCCCCGCCTTTCGGAGACATCCGGATGATTCAAGAGCCACAAGGCCTTCTCTTGGAAATCTTCAGGCTTGGATACCATGATCCCGGCTCCAACACCCTCAAGCATGGCCTTGGCATCCATAAAGTCGTCCATAGATGGGCCAAAGAACACGACTTTACCCCAAACCGCCGCCTCCAGGGGGTTTTGCCCTCCGGCCGGGATCAGGCTGCCGCCGCAAAAAATGATGTCACCCACGCTGTAAAGCTTGAACAGCTCCCCAAAATTGTTCATGATGACCACGGGCTCTGTTCTCTTGATCCCGGGCCTCCCAAGGTCTGTCCTGAGCTGATAGCCGAGGCCCTTCGACCTCACCAATCCCTCGATGAGGGGGGTTCTTTTAATGTGTCTCGGAGCGATGACAAGGACCATCTCAGGAAATGTCTTCATCAATTCCTTGTACGCATCCAGGACGAAATCTTCTTCTCCCCTGCTGGTGCTTCCCGCGATAAAGGTCTTTTGAAAGGGCCGGAGGTTGAGGAGACCACGCATTTCCTCTTCTGCCGCGGGATTCGCCATCTGGATCAGTAACTCGTACTTGGAATTTCCATTGACGGTTACCCTCCCGGGCTCAGCGCCGAGTCTTATTATTCGGTCTGCATCTTGAGCAGAGATCATACTGAAGGCATCGACCTTACCCAGTACCTCCCGGAACAGGGGCCTGAACTTGACGTATCGATCAATGGACCTGGACGAGATACGTCCGTTGATCACTACTGTCCTGGCCCCCATTGATTGTGCCCCTGTGATCCAGGCAGGCCACAGTTCTGTCTCCATGAACACCATAACGTCCGGCCTCACGCGCGAGAGGGCCCTTCTTACTGAGAAATCCACATCTACGGGAGCATAGAAGACCGGGGCCCCTTCGAGGCTCTTCTGGGCCAGGGAATGGCCGTGGTCTGTTGTGGTTGACAGGCTCACAAAGCACCCCGGAACAAGTGCTCTCAAGCACCCTATGACGGGAATTGCCGCCTTTACCTCGCCGAGGGACACGGCATGGATCCATATGCGAGGAGCCCCTTCCTCCCCCTGAAAGAGGGCCCGAGGTACCAGGCCGATGCGCTCCCTTAGGCCCTTTTGATGACGTCCGCTCAGGCAAGAGAATACAAGGAACGGAGGAAAGCCCACCAGAAACGCCCCCGAGGTGACAACCCTGTAAATGATGTAGATGGGGCTCACGTCCTTCGCACCCTCACACCGCAAGATTTTGCCTATGTCACATCTTATATGTACATAATATATACAAATAATACAACAATAGAGTCGTGCTGCTGCCCGGAATGCTGGAGGAGAAACCGATCGGATGAGCTCGGATCCGGCCGTTTAGAACTTCCTTGGGAGGGACAGCGGTGGGATCATTGTCGCAGGTACCCGCGGCAAGGTGCGGAGGCATCTCCCATCATACCCGTTGACAGTGGGTTTATCCTTTGTTAATGACCTTGTTATTATCTTGCAGGCTGTTGCCTAAAGCACGGCAGTGACGGTGGTTAACCTTTTGGGGCTACAGAAGGATCTCAAGAAACCTGTTCGGGCTAGCTTAGGGAAAAGGTCTTGAGCATAGGCCTGTTGACTTGAAAAAGGCTCGTCCTGGCAGCGAACGAAGGGAGAACGCCCATGGACCCACCAAGCATGAACACCTTAGGGCCGACTATCGCCCCGCCGCAGGTACGCGAATTCCTGGGATCAGTAGCCCCCTTTGATTCCCTGGAGAGGGAGGAGCTTGAACGACTGGCCTCCCGTGTTGAGATAGCATTCTTCCCGAAGGGGCAGAGGATTGTAAACAGGGGGGCACCCGCCTATGAATACCTCTACATTGTTCAACAGGGTGCCGCCCGCGTGTCTCTGATGGACGAGGCCGGCAAGGAACTGCTCGTGGATATCCGCGGTGAAGGAGACTATTTTGGTGCCAGCAGCCTCCTGGAACATAAACCAGCCATGTTTGACATCTCTGCCGAGGAAGACCTTATTGCCTTGATGATTCCTGCAGACGAGTTGCAGCGGCTGGTGAAAAACCATCCCATTTTCAAGAGGTTCTTCAGTTTTTCCATGGCCAGGACAGTCCAGGCCATACGCCAGTCATGGGCCTTTCGGACCCATCATCCCCTTGCCGAGTGCGCCTTCAATTTAGACGTGTTCATGTCCGGAAAACGTGTTTCAGACTTGATGCAAAAAAAGGTTCTGACCTGCCCGCCTGATGTGTCGGTCCGAACGGCGGCAAGGCTGATGACTGAGCGTGGCGTAAGCTCTGTCGTGGTCTCGGGCAATGGCCTGCACCCCTTGGGCATTATTACGGATAACGATCTGCGCGCCAAGGTCCTTGCTGCCAATCTGAGCCCCGAAGCCCCGGTGACAGACATCATGAGTCATCCGGTAAAGACAATTCCACCCGATGCCTACGCCTTTGATGCACTCCTCTCCATGAGCCATCACGGTGTGAGGCTCTTGGTGGTCATGGGAGACGACCGGATGGTCGGTATCATCAGCGAACACGATCTCCAGATGGAATCCGGGAGCTCTCCGGTGCAGGTCATCGGTGAGATCGAGAGGGCGAACTCCCTTGACAGTCTGACCACCATGCGCCCCAAGATTGATCGCGTCCTCGAGATGATGTTGCGCCAGGGAGGGCCCGTAAAGCACCTGGTGGCGATGGTGACGGAACTCAATGACCGTCTTGCCCTTCGGATCCTGAATCTCGCGGAAGAACGAATGGAACAGGACGGATTCGGGAAGCCTCCCGCCCCCTATAGCTGGATCGCCTTCGGCAGCGAGGGGCGAAGGGAGCAGACTCTCCACACCGACCAGGACAATGCCCTCTTCTTTGCCGCGAGTGAAGGGCAGGCTGAATCAATTCTCAAGGAGTGGTTCCTGAAGTTCGCGGAAATAGTCGTGGAATCCCTCGTGCTTTCGGGCATTCCTCGGTGCCCTGGGGGTATCATGGCCTCCAATCCAAAGTGGTGCCAATCGGAAGAATGGTGGCAGGAGAGGTACCTTGGCTGGATTACGGAGCCAAACCCCGAGACACTGCTCATGGCAGCCATTTTCTTTGATTTTCGGCCCATATACACTGGCACACAATTCCCCTATGTGCTCCAAAATCGTCTCCTGGAATCCGTTCGAAGGCACAAGCTGTTCATACGACATATGGCCCACGTCGCACTGTATAATAGGCCACCCCTGAGCTTGTTGAAGAGGTTTGTGGTGGAAAAGTCCGGAGAGCACAAAAACAAGATGGATCTGAAAAGAAAGGGCCTGTCTCCGGTCGTTGACGCAGCCCGGCTGCTCAGCCTTGACCTCGGGATCAGGGCCCAAAACACCCTGGATCGCCTCGCCGAAATCAGGCAAAAGGGAGTCCTGGATCATGGGCTCTATGCAGACCTCTGCGAGGCCTACGAATTCATCGTATACCTTCAGATAAGCAACCATCTGGACGCCCTGGCCAAGGGTGAAGAGCCGGACAATTTCCTGAACCCGGAAGACCTCAACAACCTTCAAAGAAAGATGTTGAGGGAGAGCTTCACGGTGATCAGCCGCCTCCAGGAGCTTATCGAGTTCCACTACCATACAAAAGTCGTGGGTATCTGATGGTGCCCCTGTTACTGGCCCGTCTGCGAAATCGATGGACTCGTATCCGGGTTGGTGGTAAGGACCTCCCCCCCGTCGCCCGAGAAAACCTGAGGGCCCTTGATCACCTGGACCTGGATCAAGACATCATCAAGCAACGTTACGTCGTCTTTGATCTCGAAACAACAGGTCTCCGCCTGTCGAGGGATCGAGTGCTGAGTGTGGCTGCGTGCCGCATCATTGATGGAAGGATACCCCTGGGTGACATGTTCAGCTCACTGGCGAATCCGGGAAGGGATATCCCAGCATCTTCAATAAAGATCCATGGTATTGTCCCGTCCATGGTTGCCGATGCGCCACCCCTCAAGGAGGTATTTGACGGATTTCTGACTTATCTGGGCAGCGACATCCTCGTGGGTTATCACGTGAATTTTGATCTTCATTTCTTGAACAGGTACATGAAGCAGGGTTTCGGTTTCCCCCTCCAAAACCTGGTCCTCGATACCAGGCGCCTCTACTGCAAGACCGTCTTCCCCGCACATCTCAAGGCCTACGCCTACCGGTTCACCCGGAATCATGACCTGGATGAAGCGGCTCGACGCCTCGGTATCAAGATCCCCGGGAGGCATACAGCAGCTGGAGACGCCCTGGCAACGGCCATGATTTTTCAGCAGATACTTGCGAGGTTCAGGCAAAGGGGACAGCACCGCCTCCGAGACCTCATCAGAATCGGCACAAAGATGTGAGAGCAGGGCACCTCGATCGTCCCGAGTGTGCCTTAAGGCCAAGCATACCCTTCATGATTTGTAACACTTTAGCCTTTTGAAATGCCTCCTCAGATACGGAGAACGGGTGATGATGCCTTTTCTGGAGTGACTGGCGGGAGGGCGCCGTCTTTTCTTCGCCCTCGCTCCGCTCGGCTCAGTCCCCGACTTGGTCGGGTCCCCGGTTTCGCGA
>JAFDHO010000167.1 GCA_019308745.1 Deltaproteobacteria bacterium | reverse complement strand
GGCTCCACTGGTATGCTCATGGAATTGGATTGGGACAGCAACATTTTGTTCGAATATTTGGATCCGAGCATGCATCATGATTTTCGAAAGCTTGAGAACGGGAACTACATATACCTGGGCCGGGAAAAAATGCCGGCAGACCTGGCCAAAAAGGTCAGGGGAGGTCAGAAGGGGACCGAACATAAAGATGGCACAATGTTTTGTGACTATATCCGCGAGATCAACCCCTCCAGACAAACAGTTTGGGAATGGCATGGTATCGATCACTTTGACGTAGATATCGATATCATCGGTCCGATCCATTCCCGCAAAGAGTGGACCCATATAAATGCTGTCGATGTAATGCCTGGCGGCAATATCCTGTCAGATTCCCGATATACCGACGGCGCATTTGTCATCGACCGGAGTTCGGGGCATATCATCTGGCGGTGGGGCAATGTGGCCTATCTGGACCCGGAAAGCGGTCAGATCGAATGCCGCGATGTGACCGACCCCAAAACCATGGGCGGGCCCCACGACGCGCATATGATTGCAGACGGTCTGCCCGGTGCAGGCCACATGCTCATTTACGACAACGGCCAGTATGTTTACAGCTCACGAGCCTTGGAGGTCAGCATTCAAACAGGGGAAGTGGTTTGGAGTAGCAATCCCGATTCGGGGATAGATGAGTATCTTAAAGGGCGGGGGCATTTCAGTCCTTTCATCAGTGGTGCAGACCGCATGCCCAACGGCAACACGCTTATTTGCTGTGGCGCTCACGGCGTCATTTTTGAGATGACCCCACAAAGAGAGATTGTCTGGCAATTTGTCCGGGCCGAGGCAAACTATGAATCCAAAGAACACTGGGGAATTTTCAGCCGAGGCAAACTATGAATCCAAAGAACACTGGGGTGTTTTCAGGGCTTATCGCTACAGCCCGGAATACTGCAACCGATTCGGCGAACTGCCCTCCCCGGCCTGAAAAAGTATCGTACTGTTATTGATCGCCGGACAAAGACCTCCAGAGCACAATCGGAGTCCTCCTGGAATTTGGAGGCAAAGGCCTCTCCGGCAGTAAGGTAGTCAATATGACCGCTGGAGCTAACGGGAAAATACTTAAGTCGGCAAAAAATAATGATCGGAGATTTCCTTCTTAAAATCTTCGGTCTCTCGATATTTCCCACCTTAGTATAATTTAATGAAAAGGAGGAAGGACTAATGAAAAAAGATTTGAAGGCAAACATGATTGTGGTGTTGTGTTTTACTTTCATCTTTTTTGGTTTTACGGGTCCTGTACTTGCCGATGTGCTGGACAATGTAAAATCCCGTGGATACGTACATTGTGGGGTGGCACCCGGTCTTCCGGGCTTTTCATCAGTAAACAATAAAGGTGTCAGGGTCGGGTTTGATATTGACCTGTGTCATGCCATTGCAGCCGCAGTGCTGGGTGATCCAAAAAAGATCAAGCTGACACCGGTAAGGCTCAGAGATGGGTTTCCCAGTCTCCGGGCCGGTTCGCTCGACATTCTGGTGCACAGGTTCACCTGGACTCTGAGTCGCGATGCGGGAGGGGTAGACTGGGTTAGAACAATGACATATGACGGCCAGGCCTTCATCGTTCGTAAGGATTCTGGAGTCAAAAAGCTTGCCGACCTGGATGGCGCCACTATCTGTACTGCCCAAGGGTCCACGATGGAAATAAACACCACTGATTATTTCCGCAAGCACAATCTCAAGATGGAGCTTATTACTTACAAAGGCATGCCAGAGGCATTTGAAGCATATATTGCCAAACGATGTGATTGCATGACAACCGGCGCCATCGGACTTGCAGCCAATTCACAGAAATTGCCTGATCCCGAAAATCATATCATTCTTCCCGAAAGAATATCTATGGAGCCTATTGGACCGGTGGTCGCACATGGACAGAGTCGCTGGGGTGATGCGGTCAGGTGGATTCTTAATGCCTTGATTGCTGCCGAGGAATTGGGTGTCACTCAGGCAAATGTGGATGAAAAGAAAAAAGGCAGCGACAACCCGGAAGTCAAGAGACTTTTTGGGGTTACAGGTGATTTAGGACAAAGGCTCGGTCTTTCTAATGATTGGGCCTACAACGCCATTAAAGCAGTTGGAAACTACGGTGAAATATTTGATCGGCATGTCGGTCCAAATACGCCGCTCAAACTTGATCGCGGGTTGAATGCATTATGGAACAAGGGCGGGCTGATGCTGTCCCCGCCGATTCGATAGATCTATTACCCGATGACTTGTGTTTTTGTCATCGGGTGATACCTTGATAGTACAGAGAAGATTGAAGATGCCATGCCGTTTCTGAATCCCAAAACACGGGAAAAAATCCCCACCATACTGCTTCAGATAGCCGTTCTGCTCTTTTTAGTTCTTATCTTCCGTGAATGTGTGCTGAACGCTCAGAATAACATAGATCGGCTTGGAATGAATGCAGGCTTTGCGTTTCTTAACACCGAAGCCGGATTCGAGATTTCACAGAAGATCATCCCTTTCGATGCTGGTTCTACCTATCTGAGGGCAATAATCATAGGCATCCTAAATACGCTCGTGCTCGCAGTGGTGTCCATTATCCTCTGTACCATCATCGGCATTATCGTGGCCTTTGCCCGGTTTTCACACAATCCGGTTCTTACTTTCGTGGCCACATTGTATGTGGAAACCTTTAGAAACATTCCTCTCTTGCTCCAGATTTTCTTCTGGTATTTTGGGGTTATTTCGGCGTTTCCTACCATCAAGCAAAGCCTTTCCCTAGGCCCGATTTTCCTGAACAACCGGGGGCTCTTCTTGCCGGTAATGAATCTGACTCCATGGGGCTGGTTCGTCATAGGTGTGGACATCACTGCAATAATCTTGGTTATTTTTTTCGTGTGGAAGAGCTATTCACTTCACGGGCGTATCGCACGAAAAAATTCCATCATAATAACACTTTGTATTGTTGTTCCATTTTTGTGTCATCTGTTCGGTAGCCGAATCGGTGAATGGAACATGCCGGTCCTCGCTGGTTTTTCCTTTCGGGGTGGAATCAATGTCCGGCCTGAATTCGTTGCAATGCTTGCGGGATTATCGATCTACAACAGTACTTTCATGTCCGAGATCTTTCGCTCCGGCATCCTTTCGGTTCCGAAGGGGCAGTTCGAGGCCGCAGAGACAGTCGGACTTACAGGTGCAAAAGCGTATCTGTTGGTTATTCTTCCGCAGGCGTTGCGGGTTGCCATACCCCCTGCGGGCGGTCAATTTCAGAACCTTATCAAGGCTTCATCACTCTCCGTGGCCATTGCGTACCCTGATATTATGGGACTCGTCAGCGGCACAATCCTCATCCAAACAAGTCAGGCAATAGAGTGCATGATCATAGTTATCGTGCTTTATCTTGTTATCAACCTCACCGTTACATTAATGCTTAATATATATAATTCTCTTATCATGCGACGAGGAGGTACTTGATGGCCCTCTATGTTCGCAAGCAGCTCCTGGAGCCACGACAGCCTCCAGTGGAACGAGATAGCGCGTCAATTAGAATTTTCAAAAGGGCCTTCTCCTCCGTCCCCAATGGAATCCTAACGTGCATTGTGATAGGTTTTTTTGTCACCGTGGGGATCTGGTTCATTAAGTGGGGCGTCCTTACGGCCCAATGGTTTGGCGATTCCGCGGCTGCCTGTCCCGACCCCGATGGAGCTTGCTGGCCCTATATCATCGCCCGGTGGAAACCGATCCTTGCGGGACAATATCCATATAAAGAATTGTGGCGGGTATACGCATTTATGGCCATGTTGATAGGACTGATCGCGTGGATCACCATTGATAGGATTCCCTCGAAAGGCATCGCCATCACTGTTTCGCTGACGTTATTCCCTGCATTTTCGGCAGTTATATTGCTCGGTGGTGTATTCGGGCTTTCAACGGTAGCTACCAATGAATGGGGTGGTGTATTAATAACGGTAGTAACCGCCGTCTTTACCATGATATTCTCTCTCCCCCTCGGACTTATCCTGGCGGTCGGCCGAATGTCTAACATGCCGATAATAAAAACCTTCTGTATTGCTTTTGTAGAGTTGATGCGGGGCACTCCGTTACTCACCGTCCTGTTTGTGGCAGCGACAATCTTTCCGCTTGTTCTACCTGAAGGTGTCCATATCGACCTGTTCGCCCGGGCATTAATTGCCTTTTTATTGTTTAACGGGGCCATGATATCGGAGGTGTTCAGAGGAGGACTTCAATCAATACGACGTGGACAATACGAGGCGGCTACTACCATAGGACTTGGCTGGCTTGCAACGTTTGTATTCATTATACTCCCGCAGGCAGTCCGTGTGATTATTCCGGCTCTTGTTAATAGTATGGTAGCCATCATCAAAGAAACCACCGTTCTCCTGGTAATCGGATTATTTGATTTCATGGCCATCATCCATTCTGGGGTAGCTTCACAGGACTGGATCGGTGGTTCTCATATTTTGGTCTCGGGATACGTCTTTACAGCCCTGTGTTTCATGTTGGTCTGTTCTTCATTATCAAAATATAGTAGGCGATTTGAACGTCGAGCGGGATCATGAATGAAATAGAATCGAGAATAATAAGGTCAAAAAATTGAAGGCAAAAAGAAGAGTGTTTACCGAATTCGATTCCCATTTGATCACCATGCACAAGGTGAACAAATGGTTTGATACGTTTCATGTGCTTCGGGATATCAGCCTTGAAGTAACTCGAGGGGAAAAAATAGTCATTTGTGGGCCTTCCGGATCGGGCAAATCGACCCTTATACGCACAATAAATCTTCTAGAAGAATTCCAGGAAGGTGCACTTGTGGTTTGCTCCATACAGGTTAAGGCAGGAGAGATTACACGGCGAGTCAAACGGGATATTGCGCATAAGATCGGCATGGTTTTTCAACAATTTAACTTATTTCCACACCTCACGGTATTGCAGAACCTGACCGTCGGACCGGTATGGGGTGGCGGCATATCCCGTGCCGAAGCAATGGATCGGGCTGTGTATTACCTAGAGCGTGTTCAGATGTCTGACTTTATTAGAAAATACCCGAATCAGTTGTCCGGTGGTCAGCAACAGCGAGTCGCTATTGCGCGCGCTCTCTGCCTTCGCCCCGAAGTTCTCCTTTTTGACGAGCCCACCGCAGCCCTTGATCCGGAAATGGTGAATGAGGTCCTTCAGGTAATTGAAACCCTGGCGGAAGAAGGCATGACCATGGTTATCGTTACCCATGAGATGGGATTCGCCCGCAATCTCGCTGATCGAATTATGTTTATGGATGAGGGGCAAATTGTCGAAGTATCTTCTCCTGATGATTTTTTTGACAGACCGAAAAGCCCACGGTTAAAGCAGTTTTTGAGTCAGATACTTTCGCATTAATGAGCAAACACGCGAACAGGAGAATATAGAGTTGTTCCCCTCCGGGACCCAGATATTGACAGGGCACGTGCCGGAGATGACAGGTGTACTGAGCAATAGTAGGTATCGCCCGATCCCTGTCGGATACACCGTGTTCGAGCGCCTGGAGAAATTCTTTGGTCCCGGGAACATTGTAACGGCGGCCATCGTGGGGAAAAAAGGCAACATAGATGCAGATGCTCCTGTACAGATCCCCTTTGACAGGTGGGCGAAACGCATGAAGAGGCAGGGACGGAAGGTGGTCGAGCCCCGTCAGGGAAAGAGGGTGCGCAATGGAGGGCGGATTGAGAAGCGGGGAGATCAATACTATGTCCTGTTTCCCGGCAGGCCCTACTACTACTACACCAAGGATAACATGGATCTATTCATCAACGGACTCTCCAAGAACGAGGAAGTTGCAAAGGCTGCGATGGAGAATCTGGAGAAATACAGAAGCAAGCGTTTTTTCTTCTTTATCCACTTTGCTGAACCCGATCATTCAGGACGCAAGCATGGAGAAAACTCCCCCGAGTATACAGAAGCCATAAGGTCAGACGATGAATGGACAGGCAAGATCATGAGCAAGCTCAAGGAACTCGGTCTCTGCGAAGATACTTTGGTGTACGTGACAGCAGATCACGGCTTTGACGAAGGGCAAAAGTCCCATTCCTATGCCCCGTTCGTCTTTCTTGCATCGAATGATCCACTGATAATCAGGGACGGGGACCGTGCGGACGTGGCACCCACCCTCCCGAAGCGCTTCGGGGTTGAAATAGACGATATCTCTCCGCGGCTGAACGGCATCCCTTTAGATGAACCGGCACCTGTATGCAAGGCGCCGCCTGAAAGATGGCGGGGGTACCCCAACTGGCGATAAAGGAAAAGGGACGTCCGTAAATACAACTAATTCGGAGCATCGGCCGTTATGTTACACGACGTGGACTGAAATACTAGATGGGTTAGTTATTTATTTATGGACGTCCCTTTTTCCCATAGGTCGGCTCTGGGAAATCCCAACGGGACATTACTGAGGAAAGGCAAGGGTTAATCGATCTTGCGGAACCCTGGGGAAACCAGGGTGAAGACAAGGGAGAAGAGCGCAAGCATGATTCCGCTTATGGCAAGGGCGCTGGGGGTTCCGATCTTCTCCGCAAGGGCACCAAAGGGCAGTGCGCTCAAGGGCATGGCACCAAAGGTCATCAAGCCGAAGCTCATGATCCTACCACGCATCTCGGGCGCAGAATACATCTGCATGAGTGTCATATTCAAAGACATGAAGATTGCAGTAAGAAGGCCGACGAAGAAGAGTAGGGGAAGGGCCCTGCCATATGAGGTAGACTGGGAGAATGCCGCCAGGAAAACCCCCCACATAAAGCCGTTTGCCAAGAGATACATGCCTCGTCTCGGGAGGTTCTGTATGGCCGCCAGGATCAGGGCCCCGACAATAGATCCTACCCCCATAACCATCATCAGCAGCCCCAGCTCGTCGGCCTGGACATCCAGGGCTTCACGGGCCCAGGCAGGGAGCAGCGCCAGAAATGAAAAGCCAAAGAAGACAGGCATAAACATCGTGACTACGAGCCCCCGCAGCGTGGAATCACCCAGGAGGTATCTTATGCCCTCCTTTATGTCGCTGGTCATTCCTTTCCGTGCATTGTCCGATGGCCCCTTCACGCTCCCTATCATGCCTGCGGACAGCATGGAAAAGAGATAAAAGGCCGCGACCATATAGAACACGCCCCAGGTATCGATGTAGATGATGAGTAATCCTGCCAAGGCAGGCCCGATGGTCCTGGTGAGGTTGGACGCGGAATTGTTAAGAGATATGGCGTTCATGAGTTTGTCCGCGGGCACGATGTCGGAGATGAGGGCCTGACGGCTGGGCATGTTGAGGGCCACAAGGGTTCCGTTGATCGCGCCTATGGCCACCAGGTGCCAGAAACGAATCAATCCGGTCATATCCAGTGTGGCGAGGAGGGACGTAAACAGGGCCGTCACCGTTTGACATGCCATGATGATGTGTTTGCGGGACATTCGGTCGGCAAGGGCCCCGCCAAGGAGAGACATGACCGTCATGGGCAGAGCAAATGAGACCATGATGATTGACAGGGCCAGGGGGGAATCATGGGAGAGCCTGAGCACGAGCCACCCCCTCGTAATGATCTGCATGCCTACGGCCATGAAGTTGGCGAAGGTGCTGAGCCACAGCCACCTGAAGTCCCTAAACCCCAGAGACTGGAACATGGAGGCATTGAAGAGGGATGTGAGGATTTTTCCCCTCTTCTCAGGATCCTGTTCTGGTCCGCCAGTCGGCAATGGCGATATCGGGTCCATTCATATTCCTCAAAATATGGTTCGATTCCAGCAGATCATTGTGGGAGGCGTTTATTCGCCTTCGCCAGAATACCCTGCAGCTTGCTGCGGGGAGCTTCATTCTTGCTGGGGTCTGCCTATGGTTTCATAACATACACGGGGCGGATCCATCAAGCAGTATAGCACCAGAGGTCTGGTTGTCCGAGAGCGCTTATGACTCCAGGATGGGGGGATGGTGTTCAATGACGCGCATGGTCTTCCACTTTCCCTGGAAATACCGCCATCTGAAGAGGAGGCCTGCCAGGCATATATAGGCGGTTATGGCCGTCCAGGTGGAGTAGAGGCCGGCACCCAGATAGAATACGGCGATGTAAACGGGAATCACCATTATCCCTAAGGACAGTATTCCGGTGCTCCACATCACGAAACGGGTATCGCCGGCCCCCTTTATGGCGGAGGCATAGACGATGAACAGGGTGTCAAAGAGGCTGTAAAAGGCAACGAAGCGGAGGAGGACCACACCCCTGCGAAGGATATCCTCGTAATTGTCCGTAACATGGGCGCGTGTCCTGAAAAGGCCCAGCAGCCATTCAGGGGCGATGACAAAGATCATTGCAACCGAGAGCATGTAGCAGAATGTTATGTGAACCGTAGAGCGCGTGGCGGTTTCAGCCTCCCAGGGTCGATTTCGGCCAAGTGCCTGTCCCACGAGAATACTGACACCCAGCCCGAACCCAATCATTGGGAGAAAGGCCAGGGTGGAAATGGAAAACACTATGTTTGTTGCGGCCAGGGCCTCCTTACCCAGCCTTCCCACAAGAAAAACGAAGGCCGTGATTGCAAAAAGGTCAATAAAGAACTGGATCCCGTTGGGAAGCCCGAACCTCATCAAGCGCACGAACACATCCCTGTCAAACTCCCTGTGACGGATAACACCGAACTCCCTGTCGTTCTTTTTGTTGAATATAAGGACGGCTAGAATAAGGGCAATGGAGGCATGGGCGGTGATAGTGGCAATGCCCGCGCCCAGGATCCCAAGTTCGGGGAAGGGGCCGACCCCGTTGATAAGGCAGTAGTCCAGTGGGATGTTGATACCCGCACCCATGAGGTTGGTGATCATGACTACCCTGGTGAGGCCCCTGCCCGAAAAGAAGCTCGCCAAGGCGGGCCCCAGTACCGATGTGCCCGCGCCAAGGATCAATACCCGGAAATAGATCACCTCCAGGCGTCGGATCTCGGGAGAATGCCCCGCGAGGGAGAATAGGGGCCCAGCGATCCAGAAGAGTGAGGCCAGTATGAAATAGGCACCGATAGAAAAATAGATGCCCTGCCACAGGGAGGCCCCAACCCTTTCCTTTCTGCCGGCACCCGTATATTGGGCCACAAAGACATTGAGATACCCGGCGATCCCCATGAAGAAGGAGATGAACAGGAAGGAAGCTATTCCGGCGGGCATGGCCGCCGATATGGTATCAATGGAATAACGGCTCAAGAAGAGACGGTCCGTGAAGAGCATCAGGGTGAGGGACCCCATGCTCACCACCAGTGGCAGGCTGACATTCAGGACATGGCGATAGCCTCCAGGGCCTTTCCAGCGGTCAAACATTTCCGTGAACCACCGGCGCTATCTTTTCCAGTTCTCCTAGAGATATATGGCAGAAGATTCGATGTGGTCCCTTGATCCGCCATGGGGGAAGCCTTGTTTCGCAGATCCTACCACCGTCGGGAAGCATATCCTTTCGGCGCGGGCACCGGCTGTGGAACCGGCAACCATCAGGGGGATTCAGGGCACTGGGCACATTGCCTCTCAGGCGGATCTCCTTTTGCTCTGTCTCCGGATCGGGGATAGGCACGGCCGAAAGGAGTGCTTCGGTATAAGGATGATAGGGTGGATCATAGATGGTACTGGAGGGTCCGACTTCGACAATTTGCCCGAGATACATGACGGCAATATCATCGGAAAAAAACCGTATCACGCTCAAATCGTGGGCAATAAAAATCATGGAGGTTCCGAAACTCTGCTGGATATCCAAAAGAAGATTGATGATGGCGGCCTGGACGGATACGTCCAATTGATGATGGCGGCCTGGACGGATACGTCCAAGGCTGAGACCGGTTCGTCGCAGATAATCAGGTCCGGGCGGCTGGCCAGGGCCCTCGCTATACCCACGCGTTGCTTTTCTCCGCCGCTTAACTGCCGTGGCAGTCGATGGTAATAGGCGGGGCCAAGGCGGACGGCTCTTAAGAGGCGCAGAACTTCATCTCTCACCTGATCTCTGGGAACAGTCCTGAATTTCTTGATCGGTCGAGCAATCTGTTTCCCCACAGGATAGGAAGGGTTCAAGGTGGAGTCCGGGTTCTGAAACACCATTTGCATTTCTCGAATGAGCTTTGTATCCCGGTCACTCACCGGTTGCGACACATCAATCCCCAGGAACTCGACGTCGCCTTCCGTGATCTCTTCTAGGCCAATAAGCCCCTTGACCAGCGTAGATTTGCCGCATCCTGATTCTCCCACAATACCAAGCGTCCGGCCCTTTCCCAGCCTTAGACTCACATCATCCACTGCCTTGACCTGCCTTTTCTCCCCCAGGCCAAACAGGGGGATGAGGGAGTTGGATTCCTGCGGGTAGTACACTTTCAGGTTTTCAAACCGGAGCAGTTCTTCTTTCGGGGTGTTCGGCCGAAGGTCCGTCTTTACCCGCGCAACCCTATGCAGACGCCGTCTCGTCCGAGGACGGATATGAAACTCTCTCGCATAGAGACATCGTGCTTCGTGCCCATGATCTACGGCGATCATGCCGGGGCGATTTTCGCGGCATTCGTCGTTGGCATAATCACACCGAGGGGCAAAGATGCATTCATGCTTCGGCCGCAGGGCAGGGGGAAGCACCCTCCCACGGATGGGGTGGAGAACGGAATCCAGCTTGCTTTGTCCCAGACGCGGCACGCATGCCAGTAGTCCCATCGTATAGGGGTGGGAAGGATGCAGGAAAACGTCACGGATACTTCCTCGTTCAACCAACTCCCCGGCATACATCACGCAGAGATAGTCGCTGACCCGGGCGACCACCCCCAGATTGTGGGTAATAAAGATATTGGCCGTTTGAAAATCCCTTTTCAGCTCTTCCAAAAGATCCAGGACGGCGGCTTCGATGGTTACGTCCAGCGCGGTTGTGGGTTCATCCATGATGAGTAATGACGGGTTGTTAAGCATGGCCATGGCAATGACGACCCGCTGCTGCTGGCCGCCTGAGACCTGGTGGGTATATCGCTTCATCACTTCTTCCGGGTCGGGCATATGGACGCGTTTCAGCATTTGAACGGAAAGGTCCCATGCTTCTGTCTTGGAAATATCTTTATGAAACGTCAGCACCTCAGCGAGTTGTTCGCCCAAAGGCACCGATGGATTCAGTGCTTGCATGGGATCCTGGTATACCATAGAGATTCGGTCTCCGCGGAGCTGCTTAAGCTCGCGCTCGGAAAGACCGATGAGATTATTTCCCTGAAACCGTACCTCTCCGCCGAGGATCTTTCCATTGGGACCCAAGAAATTAACGATACCGAAGGCAATCGTGCTTTTGCCGCAACCGGATTCACCCACCAGACCAACGGTCTCACCGTCTTTGACCTGGAAAGAAACATCCCTGACCGCTTCCACACGACCCCGGCGGGTTTCATAGGCAATTGTGAGGTCGTCTATTTCAAGTACGGCTCCGGATGGAGCACGGCTTGTCCCATTCATATTTTTTGTTCCAAAATAGATGCTTACTGATAACGCATGGACTCTTCCCTGAGCCCATCGGCCAGGAGATTGAGACCCACTACAAGGGAGGCAATGGCCAGTGACGGCCACAATGCGGCCCAGGGACTGCCCTCAAGGATGAATTCCCGTCCTTTGGCCACCATGCTTCCCCAGTCCGGCGAAGGAGGCGGCAGGCCTAAACCCAGAAATCCCAGGGTCCCCATGGCAAAGATTGCGTAACCGACCCGGAGCATGGCGTCTACGATGATCGGTCCCCTGGCGTTGGGCAAGATCTCTACAAACATGATGTACCAGGGACTTTCTCCCCTTGTTTCCGCGGCCCGGACGTACTCTCTCGTGCGGATATCCAGGGTTAAGCTTCTAACCAGTCTGGCAATCCCCGGCGTTCCGACAATTGTTATGGCGATGACCACGTTTATAGCGGATGCGCCCAGGGCAGCCATGATAATCAAGAACAAAAGAATAATGGGGATGGCCATCATGGCGTCCAAAAGCCGCATGACGCTTTCATCCAGCCAGCCCCCGTAATATCCCGAAACCAGGCCCAGGGTAGTGCCCAGCAATAACGCCATGAATACACCCCAAAGGGCCGTACCACCGGGTATCCAGTATTTATCAGATACCGGCATGATTACCAGAACTACCCGCCCACCGTATATCAGGCGTGCCCAAAGATCACGTCCCAATTCATCGGTACCAAGGGGATGTTCTTTGGATGGTCCCTGGTTTGGGTGTTTCCAGTCCTGCTCCAGTGGTGTATAGGGCGTCAGGACCGGGGCAAAAACCGCTACGAGCACCCAGAAAAGTACAATCACCAGGCCGATCAGAGCGATTTTAGAGGCGAGCAGAATGGAAACGCCTGCCCGCACTCGTCTCATCAGGCCCCGCCCGGCTTCTTCGCGGTCTGAAACGACGGCCTCCCGGTCCGGAATTGCTAATTCCTTATCCATGCCTTGTCAGTCCTCCACTGGCTGTCTTCAAGCTTACCTATATCGAATTCGCGGGTTCAAAAAGGTGTAAATAATATCCGCAATGAGTTGAGTCCCCACTGCCAGGATGACCAGAATCATGGCACCAGCTTCCAATGCGTTGATATCCTTGTATAATGCGGAATCCAGCAAATATTTCCCAAGCCCCGGATACCCGAAGACCACTTCGACAATGACAATCCCGCCCATCAGCCAGTTTATGTG
This sequence comes from Deltaproteobacteria bacterium, assembly GCA_019308745.1. Classification (GTDB taxonomy): domain Bacteria; phylum Desulfobacterota; class DSM-4660; order Desulfatiglandales; family HGW-15; genus JAFDHO01. Next base: position 5,901 of record JAFDHO010000167.1, on the reverse strand, counting down.
CAGCATGATCACAGTAATCGGAGCCAACAGGGCGTTACGAATCGCATGTTTGGACACTATTCGCCAGTAGGGTAAGCCTTTCAGAAAAGCGGTGCGGATATAGGGAGCACGCATCACTTCAACCATGCTGGCCCGGGTGATCCGCAAAATGTAACCCAGCTCGATGAGTGTCAGGGTTAAGACAGGCAGGACGAGCATATCCAGGCGTTCCCAAGGGGCCTTTTCGCCAAAAACCGTCGCCCCTGGCACTACACCCCACCAAATGGCCACGATCAGGATCAGAAAGATACCTGTGGCAAATTCCGGAATCACTGAGAACATCATGCCACCCACGGACAAGACACGATCCCTTATGCTCCCTTCTCTCAAACCGGCCACAAGACCCAAGAGCAGGGCCAGGGGCATGACGAGCATAAATGCGATACCGGCTAAGACCAACGAATTACGAAGACGCACGTATAGGGTCCTGGCCACAGGTCGCCCGGTTCTGAGGGATTCACCAGGATCGCCCCGGATAAACCCCTTTTTCAGGGGAATGTATTCGATCGGTCCGCCAGAGGTCTCCTTCCAGCCCGATCCCATGACAAATGTCCATACCCTTCGCTCGGCACCCTTCTCTCCCATTTAACGGCACGGTTCTCCTTATCCACCCCCCAGAATATTGAAACCCCTTTTTCATTGGTTATCCAGCGTTGGTTATCCTTCTGGCGAATCACGCTGCCGTCTTCGTGGCGGAGCAAGGCAACGAGGTCATCGCCGGACAGCTTCCACCTAACCGGTCGGCCGTTCCCTCGAACCGCCCACCATTCCACGAAACCCTTGGGGGTGGCGATCCGTTTCAAAGGGAGGCCGACCTTGCTCGAAGCGTGCCAGTCAGAGCCGATCAACCAGTATAGGTACCGGACCCAGGCCGGCTTGTCCAACCCGAGCTGTGCCAAGAAAGAGGCTTCCTGCTCAGGAGTGACGAATGCACCCAGGACATTCCGCGCCACATTTCCTGGAGAGACCTCCGTGATCAAGAAAACGGCCATTGAGACCAGGATCGTCGTAAGAAGGAGCAAAAAGAATCGTCGGATAATGAACCTTACCATAATCTACGCCTGAGTATACAGCAGCGGGTCTCCCATCTCCAGGCTCTGTGTTAGTATTCCCGGGGAGTGGATATCAGGACTCCAACCAGGCTTCATTGAAGAGGAAGACCAGATTGGGATGGGCCTTTACGTTCTTCATCCGTTTGTTCGGGCACATCCAGGTGTTCATCCAGTAGGCAATCCCGATGGAACCCCTTGTCATCTGAATTTCCTCCAGCTTGCAGAATATCTTTCGTCGTTTTTCCACATCCAGGGTGCCACTGGCTTCGTTGAGTAACCTGGTGAATTCCTTGTCTACCCATCGCGTCTCGTTCCATGGTACTGGTTTGCCTTCATCATCAGCGATATAGGCCAGGTTGGGGACCATGGTTCCCAGGGGGCGATGCGTCCAGGGAGTTATCCCCAGGGGGACCTCCGTCCACTTTTCCCAGTACTGGCTGGTGGGCATGGTCTGGATATTGATTCGGATACCCGCAGGCAGGGCATCCTGTTTGAGTATCTCAGCATAGCGGACGATGTCAGTCCATTCGGCACCAACCGCAAGGTTGACGTCTATGCCATTGGGGTGCCCGGCTTCGGCGAGAAGGCTTCTGGCCCTCTCGGGTTGATAGGAGGGTATCGGTTTTTCACAGTATTCCGGATGCTTGGGATATACATGAAAATCCTGCCCTAACAGACCTTCTCCCTGGTAAGCCAAAGCGAGGATCTTTTCTCGGTTCTGGCAGAGCTTGAGTGCCATGCGAACCCTGTTATCGTCCCAGGGCTTCATATCCACACGCATCCTCAGCACTCGCGTGGTCGCCGTGGCAACGGGGAGGACCCTGATGTTGGGGTCGTCCTTGACTGCCTTCATGATCTGGGGCCCCGGGTTGTCCGAGGCATCGATCAGGCCAATCTCTCCGGATCTGAGGGCCGCTATCTGGGGAGCCAGCTCACCACCCATGTCGATAAATCGGATCTCATCGATATAGGGCAGGGGTTGGCCGTCGAAGCCTTTCTGCCAGTAATTCCTTCGGGCTTTCACGATGCAGATCTCGCCTTCGTTGTAAGTATCCAGTAGAAAAGGGCCCGTACCATGGGGAGCCTTTTTCATATCACCCTCGAAAGTCCGGTGATTGAGTACCTGGGCCGTGTACTGGAAAAAGTGCTCCGGGATGGCGATTTCCGGCCGTTTGAGGTGAAGCCTGAACTGGTAGTCATTGAGTTTCTCGATACCGCTGGGATCCAGATAAGATCCAACCAGTCCCAGCAGGGATGACTTTACATCCTTATCCAGCCACTGGTTAATCGTAAAAATGCAGTCGTCCGCTGTGAATTGATCGCCGTTGTTGAACCTGACACCCTTGCGGACATAAAAATCCCAGGTCTTCAGGTCATTGCTGGCTGACCATCTTTCGCACAGATACGGATGCGTTATGTTGTCTGCATCAGTCAGAGTCATGTATTCAAATACCATTCGCATGGAGTTAGAAGGCATCAGCCAGGAGTAACGTGCTGGATGATCAATCTTTTGTATCTGCTGTGAAATTTTCAACACGCCTCCCCGTTTGATGTTCATAGCAGCAGTGCGTCGCGGAAACGGTATCCCTGCCACGGTACCGGCTGTCGCAGCGGACATACCGAGTAGTGTGGCATAGCGCAAGAATTCTCTTCTGCTGATTTTCCCCTTGTCCTGTTCATCCTTGAGTTCGTACAGGGCAGTATGGATGTTGTGTTTTTCCGGCATTTTTTTCTCCTCCTATCTGTGATTTTTCCAGGGGTTTTTCGGGTGTAGTCCTTGGCCTGATCTAGGACTCTTTCAGACTCCGCCGACAGTGGTTTTCCGAGATGTTTCCTTAAATGTTGTGGGCAAGGTCCACGCTATTAGCAGCGACTTTTTTGGGTTTGAAAGAAAGTTGGAAAATATCCTACGGGACAAGACAAAAAGGGAAAAAGCATCTTGCCGGCCTCTAGTGTTTTTGAATTCTCTTCCGATGTTTTTTCCTTCCATAATTGATGAACTCGTAAAAAGTCTCAAAACCGTCATGCTGGACTTGATCCAGCATCCAGAAGCCTTTGAAATTACTGGATTCCTGCTTTCGCAGGAATGACAGAAATGAGCACTTTTTGACTTTTTACGAGCTCATCATAATTGGTTTATCTCATAGATTGTGATATTTTTCAACGAGATTGAAATAGGGATCCAATACCTCAACGTTCTCCTATTCCATTGTTCCGGTTGTGGGCGAAACGATCTGGATTTGCTTTGCCGTATGACACTTTTGAGGCTCATCTCGACTCTTCCAAACAAGGAAAGGTGCTAATATGGGGACAGGAATTCACCTCTATACCAGCAACAGGTTGGAGATACTGGCAGAGGCCCTTGCAGAGGCCCTCAGGACACCTCTCAAGTCTCCCTTTGACAGGGAAATCATCGTTGTCCAAAGCCAGGGCATGGCCCGGTGGATCTCCATGGAGATGGCCAGGCGTCATGGTGTGTGCGCAAACTATGATTTCCCCTTCCCAAACACGTTCGTGGGACGGATTTTCCGCCAGGTCATCCCTGATTCAAAGGACGGCTCGGCCTTTGAGCCCGGGATCATGGCATGGAGGATAATGTCATGCCTTCCCAGGCTGATGCAGGGGAAGGGCTTCGAAGGTATCAGGCAGTATGTCCGGGGAAAGGAGAGGGATCTCAGGCTCCTCCAGCTCTCTATTAGGATTGCCGACATCTTCGACCAATACCTCCTGTACAGACCGGAGATGGTATTCAGGTGGGAACGGGGTGAAGAAGATCTCTGGCAGGCAGTGCTGTGGAGGGAACTGGCAACAGGAGGGGATTCCATTCACCGGGCGGCCCTTGCAAGGCTTTTCTTCCAGACTATTGAACGGTCCCCTGAACGGATAAAGGGCCTACCCGAAAGGGTGTCCATCTTCGGGATCTCCTCTCTCCCCCGTTTTCACGTCCAAGTACTCTCCAGCATATGCCGGGTTACACGAGTAAATGTGTTTCTCATGAACCCCTGCAAGGAATACTGGGGTGACATCCTTGCAGATCGAGAGATGAAAAGGATAACGCGAAAAAGAGTCCTTACCCCTTCACAACAGCGGGAACTCCACCTGGAAAAAGGAAATAGCCTCCTTGCGTCCATGGGAAGGCTGGGAAGGGATTTCCTGAACCTGTTCTCCGACCTGGACGTGGAGGAGATGGAAACCTTTGAAGATCCGGGCGGCAGGGACCTGCTGTCCTGGATTCAATCAGACATCTTGAACCTGAGAAATCCCGGAAGAGAGCGAGAGGTAAAGAGGCGCATCTCGAGCGATGATGAGTCCATCAGGATACACTCGTGCCATAGTCCTATGAGAGAGGTGGAGGTCCTTTACGATCAAATCCTTTCCATGTTCGAAAGGGATCCCAGCCTGGAACCCAAAGACATCCTTGTCATGACCCCTGACATAGAGGTCTACACACCCTATATCCAGGCGGTTTTTGACGTCCCGGAGCAGGAGATCTGTAAGATACCTTACACTATCGCAGACAGAAACATCCGGAATGAGAGCAAAGTCATCGAGCCATTCATGAGGATCCTGGATCTTGCGGACAGCCGGGTGGGCGTATCCAGGGTTATGGCCATATTAGAATCCGGGCCCGTGCTGAGAAAGTTTGACCTCAAGGAGTCCCACCTGGAATTGATCAGGAAATGGTTGGCCGAGACAGGGATCAGGTGGGGCATAGATGAGAAAACCCGCGAGATGGAGGGACTCCCCCGCTTTAGGAACAATACGTGGGCCGAGGGCATTGAAAGGCTCCTGCTGGGGTATGCCATGCCGGGCAGAAATGAGAGGCTCTTTTCCGGCGTGCTGCCCTATGACAACATCGAAGGATCCGAGGCCCAGGTGCTCGGGGGCTTCCTGGAGTTTGTGGAGAGGCTCTTTGGGGAAATTCGTTCCCTAAGGGAAAAGAGGGGCCTAAGGGATTGGGCAGAAATCATGTCAAGGATCCTTGATGAATTCTTCATGCCCGACGAGGAAACGGAAAGAGATCTACAGGCAATAAGGGATATGATAAATGATCTTCAAGAGATAGGGGATATGGATCCTCCGGTCTTTGAAGGAGAAATGGACCTCAAGGCCATAAGGTGGTACCTGGAGAATTCCATGGAAAGAAAGGGCCTTGGATTTGGCTTCATGTCGGGTGGGGTGACCTTTTGCGCCATGCTGCCCATGCGCAGCATCCCCTTCAGGGTGATTTGCCTCTTGGGTATGGATGGTGATGCCTATCCCAGGGAATCTCAACACCTGAGTTTTGACCTGGTGGCCCAACACCCCAAGCCGGGAGACAGGTCGAGGCGTCTCGATGACCGGTACCTCTTCCTGGAGGCCCTTTTATCCGCTCGGGAGAGATTCTATATCAGCTACGTGGGACAGAGCATCAAGGACAACAGCGTGATGCCCCCCTCGGTCCTCGTCAGCGAACTGACGGATTATATAGAGCAGGGTTTCCAAGTAGAAGGTGAAGACATCATGGAGCATGTCTTGACCAAGCATCGAATCCAGCCCTTTAACCCTGAATATTTTGACGGCGGCGCAGGCGAAAAATATTTCAGCTACTCGGAGGTAAACTGCCAGGCCGCAAAAAAGCTCCTGACCGAACGCATGGATCGGAGCCCTTTTATCGAAACGGCCCTTAAAGACCCCGGGGAGGAGTGGCACACGGTTGATGTTGAAGACCTGTGCAGGTTTTTCGGAAATCCTTGCAGGTTTCTTCTCAGCAGGAGGCTGGGCATATTCTTGGAAGAGGAGAGGCCGTTGCTCGAGGAAAGGGAGCCCT
>JAFDHO010000410.1 GCA_019308745.1 Deltaproteobacteria bacterium | reverse complement strand
TGCCAGGATCGCCTGTATCGGCCCCTCCGGTGAAAACCTGTCGCTGTTGTCGGGCATTGTAAACGAAAACGGCCGCATCGCCGCCAGGTCCGGTGTCGGTGCTGTGATGGGTTCAAAACGCCTCAAGGCTGTTGCCGTCAGGGGTACTGGTGATGTTGCCGTGGCCAGACCGGAAGAACTTGAAGCGGTTAAAAAGGCGTTTTTTGAAACCTTTAAAGAAAACCCGTTTAATAGGGCGCTGGGCGCTTTCGGTACCGGCTTTGGGACCAGCATGCTGGTTAGCATTGGCGACAGCCCGGTAAGAAACTGGTCGGAGGCCGGCACCGATGCCATGCCGACCTGCGAGAAACTGGACTCAGGCCATATGGATCCATACAAGATCAAAAGATACGGCTGCCACTCATGTCCCCTTCGGTGTGGTGCATTGATCAAGGTCGATGCAGGCGGTTATGCCACCGATGGTGAGATCCACCGACCGGAATACGAAACATTGGCGGCCTTCGGAGGCAACTGTTTCAACGACGATATTGAAGTCGTCATCAAGGCCAATGAGATATGCAACCTTTACGGAATCGATACCATCGGTGTTGGCAACGCCATCGCTTTTGCCATGGAATGCTGGGATAAGGGCCTTATTACGGAAAAAGATACGGGTGGACTTGACCTTGCTTGGGGCAACGGAGAAAGCATCGTCGCCCTTACGGAACAAATTGCCAAAAGGGAAGGGTTTGGCGCCTCTTTAGCAGACGGCTCCAAAGCAGCGGCCGAAAAAATCGGAAAAGGGTCTGAAGAATATGCGATGACAATCCGGGGGCAGGGGCTGCCCTATCATGATCCCCGGATTTCACCCGTTCAAGGTACGGTATATTATGCAAACGCCAACCCGGGAAGACATATGGACTCTTGCGGGAGTACAACCCTTGAAAAAGGCGGAGCCCTCGGCGCGGATCCAATCCTTTCCGGACCCCAACTTGAAATGTACGCCGATTACGATAGCAAGGGTACCCTGATGTCTATTGGCGTCCCTTACCTGCAATTCTACAGCTCAGCAGGCATGTGTTCACTCTTTTTGCTTGGGAGCACCGTACCCGTGGTGGAATACGTCGCTGCTGTCACTGGATGGGATATGGACGCCGCTGAGGCGATCAAAGCCGGTAAAAGGATTGCGACCCTTCTGCAGGCCTTCAATGTGCGCGAGGGCCTCAAACCCACAGATTTCAAGCTCCCGAAAAGATTTTTGCAGCCCCTGAATGTGGGACCTGCCGCGGGTCAGCTTGTGGATTTCGATGCCATAAAAGCAGGTTATTTCGCGTCTATGGGGTGGGATCTGAAAAGCGGCAGGCCTTATCTTCTGACGCTAAAAGAATTGGGGCTTGAATCGCTGGTTAGACTTTAAACCCGGATTTCGCAAGTGTCATAGTCAAGTAATAATTCAGGGGCAATATTTATTGCCAATATTTGCACTTTGTCTGCTCAGGGCTTGTTCGAGTAGCAAACAAACTGGCAATAGGAGATTTGTTGGCCGAAAAGAGACATTTTCATTGCAAAGCCGAATAGTAGCCAGGGCCGTTGGTTGTGGCCCCAGGGCAGGTCTTTTCCAGAGGCTCAATCAAATTCCTCCCTGCCATTGTGAACGGCACCAAACACTCAATAAGCGGCCTCAGTAGCCCCAGGAGATCATCTCTACCGGAGCTATAGTGGACCCCAAAAATGGGACAAGGGAATGAGGTGGATGTTAGCCTGCCATACTAAAAAGGAGGTAAGGTATGGCACGAAACATGAGGAGGGGCAACAATGGGGCTCTTAAGGCCAAAGTAGCCCTGGAAGCCATTAAAGGAGAAAAGAGTAACACTTTAGCCTTTTGAAATGCCTCCTCAGATACGGAGAACGGGTGATGATGCCTTTTCTGGAGTGACTGGCGGCTTCCGGCTTGGAGAGCCTCCAGCTCGGTAAGGAGGGCGCCGTCTTTTCTTCGCCCTCGCTCCGCTCGGCTCAGTCCCCGACTTGGTCGGGTCCCCGGTTTCGCGACTTGTCAGTGGGGGAAACCCCTGGCCCCGAGCGATAG
>JAFDHO010000024.1 GCA_019308745.1 Deltaproteobacteria bacterium | reverse complement strand
CGTTTCATCCGGTTTTGGAGCAAGGCAATCATGTTACCGTCCCCAAAATAGGCCGCAAATAGGTCTTACAAAGGTGTCCGCACCCTGCAGGTCGCCATTTACTCGTTAAAGATTGTTCATTGCCAAAAGGAGTGCGCATAAATCTTAACATGGCATTCTTCCTGAATATGCATTCAGAAAGTTTCAGCCGCTATTTCTTTAATACGGCCTGGATCATGACAGAAAAGCTCACTCGAATTATAGTGACTTCTCTTGTCTCCATTTACGTAATCAGATATCTCGGCCCCAAAGTTTCGGTTTACTAAGCTACGCAGTGAGTCTTGTGGGGATCTTCACTGCCTTTGCCACCCTTGGCCTTGATGAAATAGTTAACAGAAACCTCATTGAAAAAGGAAAAGAGAGAGGCAAAACCCGGGCCACGGCTTGTAGTTTCGTCTCTAATCTCCACTGAAGCAGGACATACCCTAGTGAGGCAGACAGTAAACACTACAGCAGAAAAATCCTTACTCCTTACTAAAGATGTGGCGTTCAACTCCATTCTAACGAATGTTTCATGGCTTACTTTCGACAAGGTATTCAGAATAGGGATTGGGATACTTGTCGGAGCCTGGGTCGCAAGATACCTCGGGCCGGCACAATACGGACTCCTAAACTACGCCCTTTCCTTCACCGCACTCTTTGGCGTGTTTGCAGGGCTTGGCCTGGAAGGTATTGTAGTGAGAGAACTAGTAAGGTTCCCAGAAAAAACAGATATCATCCTTGGAACCACCTTCTATCTCAGGCTGATCGGCGGCCTGATCGCCTTCTTGCTTTCAGTAATGACGATCTTCGTATTCCGCTCCGACGATACCTTACTCCTATATCTTGTAACCCTATGTGCAGGAGGATTCCTTTTTCAATCCTTTCTTGTGATAGACCTCTACTACCAGGCTCACATAAAATCCAAATACACAGTATGGGCTCAAACTATAGCCTTTACCATCATATCTTTCACCAAGATACTTTTGATCATCAAGAAAGCTTCCGTATTAGCCTTTGGCGTTGCTGCCATGATCGAAATCGCAATTACTGTATTTTTCTTACTCCTCTTCTTTTATTTAAACAAATTAAGCATAAGAAAATGGCAATTTTCATCCTCAACAGCAACACACCTTCTTGGCGCTTGCATACCAATGATTATCTCCTTTTTCGCAACCACTATTTCCCTCAGAATAGGCCAAATAATTCTGTTCAACCTCCTTGACTCGACTTCCCTTGGAATCTTTAATGCATCTTCTACTATAGTGGAAGTTTTCTTTTTCGTGCCCGTAGTAATAAGCACCTCCATTTTCCCCTATTTTGTTAACAAGAACCACAATGACACGGAGACATACTTGCACAGTAAGAGAAACACCTTTATTTTATTCTTGGCGATCGCCTTATGTATTTCTCTATCAATTCATTTCTTTAGTGACTATATAGTCTCCCTTCTTTATGGTAAGCATTTTGCACAATCCGCCTATCTCCTTAAATACCAGGTGTTCGGTATCATTTTTGTATTCCACGTATCCCTAAGAAAAAAGATGCTACTCGTCGAAAACAAAATAAGGGTGGTAATGATTTACTCGTTATTAGCAGGTCTTTTTGCGCTCCCATCCTATTACCTTCTGATAAGAAGCTATGGGTTGTTTGGTGCTGTGGCAGGGTTTCTTCTCGTTTGGTTTTTTGGCGCTATTGTAGCCCCAGCCTTTGCCAGAAGGTTTAAGGAAGACGTCCTATTAATTAAGGGACCCACTAGCTCATGAAAATTCCTGAAGGCGAAATAGTCTATCTTCAGAGAAGAAGAAGGGACAACAACGGCGACGTATTTTCCTGGAATAGCAAAGTCCTGCGTGGGATTTACCCTGAGGCCGTTCAAAGCATGCTCCACCTGTTCAAATCGGGATTCATCAATACGCTGCGCCAGGAAAACCTTATACCTGACACTCGGATCACTAACTATCGTTTTACTAATTATCCACTAATAATTGAACATGAAAGGATAGACCCGGTTATTTTTCCTCAGGAATGGACATTTTCTATGCTAAGGGATTCTGCTCTAATGCTACTAAGAGTCGCTAGAATTGCCAGGAAATACGGTCTCAACATGAAGGATTGTCACGGGCTTAACGTGCTTTTTGAGTGTAACAGGCCAAAATACATAGATATCGGCAGCTTTGTCCTTGACAACACCAGGAAAAAGGCCTGGTTCTCTTATGAAGAGTTCCTCCGCTTTTACTACTACCCTTTAGTACTCTGGAGGAATGGTCTTGATTTTGTGGCTAAATTGAGCATCTTTTCAGGCAACCTGACTCCCCACCATGAGTACCTCCTCTATAAATCCATCTTGCTTAGAAGATTCAATCGCAAACTACTTCAGTATCTTGTCAGGGCACTTTTTCTCCCACATAATTTGCTGTCGTCTGACAAACCAGCAATTTACAGGAAGCTTTCTAAGAGAAACTACCTTGTCAAAAGATCAGTTTATCTCTTGAAGTTGATCCTCCAGGGAATAACCCCCGACCGAGATCTCTTCCATCTTGAAAAAAAGATAACAAGCATAAAGAGACATCCGATAGCAACAGACTGGAAAGACTACCATTCCATAATAACAAGAAAGAAGGAAAGATTCGATAGGATCATACAGCTAACAAACAGATTTTGTCTCGACGCAAAGACTGCTATTGATGTCGGGGGGAATCAAGGCCTCTTCTCCAGACTCCTACTCGAAAGGACCAGGATCAGGCAGGTCATATGTCAGGATTCAGACGAACAGGCCATAGATATTGGCTATAACAAAAACAAAAAAACCCATGACAGAATAATATTTGTAAATTACAACTTTATGGCCCCTATAGTAAAAACAACCTATCCACTCCCTTGGGAAAGATTCAAGTCAGATATGGTTTTCGCACTTGCCCTATTGCATCACCTGACGCTATCCCAGGGATATCATATTGATCACGTCTTACAGGAGATAGGGCGGTACAGCAAGAAGTACGTTTGCATCGAATTCATGCCTAAAGGTCTGTGGATTCGCGGAGGTCAAGTAAACATACCAACCTGGTACAACCTGGCTTGGTTTGAGGAGCACTTTTCAAAATATTTCCACTTGATTCATTCGGAGCAAATTGGCGAGAACTACATAGTGTTCCTAGGGAAGATCATGCAGTAAGAATGTCAAGCCTAAGCCAAATATGGACATGTATTGTACAGGAAGCTCTGGATTCACAGGTGCTTGATGGCGAAAAGAGGGGGCTTATCAATAATTTCCTATTGGATCAGCCCTATTATCGAGAGACGTCCGCTGCGGCGAAGATTTTTGCTACACAGTATATACTTACTGGGGAAAGAATCTTCCACGAGAGGGCATCTATGGCCCTAAGAGCAATTGAGAATATAGTGAATAACTCGACCCTTAGAAACGGAATAGATGAACCCTTTATATCTCCCAGAGGGCTGCGATCCAGGAAGGGAAGCATCCCAGCTACAATAATATTATTTGAATATGCCGAAGAAGCTGCAGGGCTACTGCATGTTCAAATGAATTGGGATACCGACCTGTTTCTCAGCTTTATTGAAAGATGCTACTTGGGTGGAGGACGGTTTTATCATGACGTAATATCCAATTGTCATAGCAAATATCCACACATAATCAACACGAGCGCAATGGCCTATTACTTTCTTCAGGCCATAAACAGAGACCATGACTACGGTTTAATTCCCCAGCGAGTGATTCCCAAGACCAGGGAAAGAATTCTCTCTTCGGCACGGTCAGACGGTTTCTTCCCATATATTGAGCCGCAGGTATGGCAGAGAGCATTTTTTAGAATACATCGTTTCTTCCCTCTCCTATTTACAAAGGTATTCAATAGAATTCTGGGCGACCACGCCATTTTTTTTGGAGATACCCTCCACCATATAGTCACTATCTACTACTTCATGAAAGCTTCGTCCATTGGAGATAAGGCCCTTTCTAACAGCCAGAAAAGGGCCCTACAAAAAAGTTGGCACTTTATCAAAAACCATCTGACTGAATACAAGGACACTTTCATTAAGATTGATTTTTCCTGGGAGCCAGTTCCTACGTGTTACAGGCACGCTAATTTTGTCGACACTTCAGCATACTTTTATCTCATCGATCTACTCAGATACCTTCCGCTTCATGGATTAATCTCAAGAATCGAGGCGGATTACTATGTCGAAGGCTTATCAAATCACATAAGGGACAGGCTCTTACGGCCTGAGCATATCCCATGCATACAAGCATATGAAGGAAGGCAGGAGATTATAGAAAATATCATGCCAAGGCCTTCTGAATCCGTCTTTATCAAAGGAGCCCTTTTTTCAAATACTATCCTGGAGCGTCAGGCCAGTGAGGGTAGAGAAAACTGACGACATAACGTGGGTTGCAAGGAACAACCTTTGTTACGGCTGCGGCCTTTGTGACATCATATGTCCTAGGGAAGCGATTTCTTTTCATATAACCAATATGGGAAGACTCAAGCCCGCCATAGATTACACCAAGTGCAACGGGTGCAGTCTCTGTCTAAAGGTATGCCCCGGGATGGACGATGGCAACCTTATCCTCGATGCGCTAGCAGGGATTGAAGATCCATTTACCGGAAGTACCCTATCCTGTCATGTAGGCATGGCATCCTCAGAGGAAGTTTACATAAACGCCCAAAGCGGCGGACTTGTGACCCAAACACTGAGATATCTTTTCGATACTGAGCAGATCACCCACGCTGTACTAGTTTACATGCAATACGGCAAGCCTCCTAGACCAATAGCGTCCGTTGTGACATCTCCTGAACAACTTTTTGATACCCAAAAGTCCACCTATGTGCCTGTAAATCTTCTCTCTGCCTTAAAGACGATTCCTGCAACAAACAGCTCAATAGCCGTTGTCGGTTTGCCTTGTCATATGGAGGGGATACTCTCACTAGACAACCTTGGCAAGGCGGCGCATAGGGTGAACTACAAGCTCGGTCTGATGTGCGACGGTATCCTGACGTATATCGCACTCAACTACTTTGAGAAGAGGGCGAACGTACCGAGCCATATCCCCTATCGCATTGTGTTCAAGGATAAGGCGAGGTTCAATTATCTCGATGCCAATATCACCATACAGCAATCTGACGGGCGCCAAAGACACATAAACAAAGAGGAGAGGTTCATTCTAAAGAAATACCTTACTCCACCAAGGTGCCTGATTTGCTTCAACAAAATGAATCTCTTTGCAGATCTTTCATACGGTGATCCTTGGCATCTCGGCACCTCTATTCCAAGTCATGGGCTAGGAGTTGTCATAAGCAGAACAAGCCGTGGGTATCAACTAGTTGTGGACCTCGAGAGAAAAAGATACGCCCACCTCAACTCCATCAGCTATACCGATTTCTTGACAGGGCAGGAGATTGAGAAGAGAAAAAGACGTGTTGCTAAGGGAATCCGCGATTACGAGGACCTTGACCTTCACCTCCCCACTTACTATGCGACACTTTTGAGAGATCACCTAAACAACTACCGTCCATCTCGACATCATTCAAATTATGTTGCCAAGTTCCTTCAGACCGAAGAGGCGAGAGTCGATCGTATAGTGGACCATATCTTCAGCAAGGTAAAACGAACTCTCTTCCTTGGAGCAATGAAGGGCAAGGTTAAGTCTTCTCTTCGGAGCATTGCATCGCTGCCACCATGATAATCGAGATAAGAGGCATTGGGAGTCACAACAAGGGAGCTGAGATGATGCTTCTGGTTATCCTCCAGGAGCTGCGGCAGGATAACATCATTTTTGCTGTCTCGCCATTGAAATCCCTATGCGAATACCCCTTTTATTCAAGGCTTGGAATTCACCCGAAATTGAGCTTACGGTACAAGGGGATCCAGTGGGGAATCCTTGGGAAATATATTCCCAAGCGGCTTCGCAATCTCTATGGATTGGTCACAGAAGAAGAAGTGGACGTAATCCTTGACAGTTCTGGCTTTGCTTACAGCGACGTGTGGGGAGTTGATCCGGCAAGAATCACGGCATACGAATCAAAAAGATGGAAAAAGCAAGGAAAAAGGATAATTTTTATGCCACAAGCCTTCGGGCCATTTAATGACCCAAATCTCAGAAAATATATGAAGTGCATAGTGAATTGTGCTGATTTGCTGTACGCCCGGGATGAATTATCTTATAGGACCCTATTGGACCTTGAGAACAACACTTCCAAAATCAAGGTAAAGCCCGATTTCACTGGCTTGCTGGACGGAGTTGTCCCGGAGCATCTTGAAATAGATGATTCTGCTGTATGCATAGTGCCCAACACAATGGTCATAAACAAGGGTAAAACTCCCGAGAGATATCTTCCTCTTATGGTAAAGATTGTGGAACTGTTGAGGGAAAGCTCCTTGGAGCCATTTTTCTTGATATTCGGTGGTGCAGAAGACCGGAGACTCGCTCAACAGATTAATGCAAGCCTGGCGAAGCCTGCCAGGATAATGGAAGAAAACGAGCCCGTGAAGATCAAGGGCATAATTGAATCCTGTTTGGCCCTAATAGGTTCAAGATTCCACGCCCTTGCGAGCAGCCTGTATTCTGGAAAGGTAACTCTCGGGATAGGATGGAGTCACAAGTATTCTTATCTTTTCAAAGACTTCGGTTTTGAAGAAGGCCTGATCGACCCTACAGTCCCTGAATTTGAACTCCGTCATATTTTGACCTATGTCGTCGAGGAAAACAAGAGACAAGACCTGCAACTGAAACTTAGATTAAAGGCCAATGATATTAAATCTGAGTCAAGACAGTTGTTCAAGGAAATAAGGTCTTTCGTGGGCTTTCCGGGATGAAGGTGTTACACTTGGTTGGAGGGGACTTATCTGCCGGCGCAGCCCGTGGGGCCTACTGGCTTCATAAGGCCCTAGTTGGGCTCGGCATGGATTCCAGGCTTTTCACTAACAGCAAACCCATTTACAGTGATCCAACAATTGTTTATGTGCTAAAGAGCAAGATAGATAAATTAAGGAATCTGGCAAGGATTGAAATAGATTCATTACCTTTCATTTTTTACAAGAATAGGAAGAATACTGATTTCAGTCTAGGTTTTACAGGTTATGACTTTACAAGATCGGAAGAGTACAAATGGGCAGACATCCTTCATCTCCACTGGATAAATGGAGGCCTAGTGGACATCAAGCACCTTTCAGGAGTAAAAAAACCTGTTGTTTGGACCATGAGAGATATGTGGCCTATGAGCGGTGGGTGCCACTATGCCCTTGATTGCACCCGATACAGGGTAGGGTGCGGCAAATGTCCACAACTTGGAAGTACAAGGCTGCATGATATTACAAGGTGGACAGTCAAAAGAAAACGAAAGTACTATCCCGCAGAAATGACCCTTGTTGGAATAAGTGAGTGGCTCAGCTCGACGGCAAGGGAAAGCCTAATTTTCAGGGACTTTGATGTTGTAACAATCCACAACAACATTGATACCGGCGAATTATTTCCCATTAACAAACGAACGGCTAGAGCTATTTTGCGCCTAAATACTGAAAAAAAGATCATCCTTTACTCAGCCAACCGATTGGCATCACCGTTTAAGAGGTTTGACATATTCGCTGACGCTGTCAGAAAACTTGACAGACGAAAGTATTTTTTTCTCTTTTTCGGCAATGTAGAAAACGATAACGTTTTAAGGGAACTTGGATTTGAATACAAGGCATTCGGCTTTCTTTACGACTTTATTTCTCTCAGGGTGGTCTATTCTGCCTGCGATGTCTTTGTTGCTACGAGTATATCTGAAGCATTTGGCAAGACAATTGCTGAGGCCATGGCATGCGGAAGGCCGGTCGTCTGTTTTTCCGCAACGGGCCCAAAGGAGATAGTAGATCATAAGAAAAATGGATACCTGGCAAAACCATTCGACCCCTCTGATCTGGCTCGAGGGATAGAATGGGTCCTGGATCCTGATAACTACCAGGCGGTAAAGAAAAACGCAAGGGACAAAATCTTGGATAGATTCAGCAGTATGGTGATTGCCAAACAATATTTGGAGCTCTATAGACGCTTAACATAATAATTGTAACGGCCTGTTAATAGGCTCAATTTTTCCGCCGCACTCCACCTCAACCTTAATTGCTGGATCTGACAACTAGACCGAAATACCGACAGGATTAAGAGGAACAGAGGAATCGCGCCTTTGTCGAGGCCATCAACCTTGCATAGGTCAAACTGAAAATTCAGACTCAATTATCCATGTCTGTATGGCCCCATTTTTTGCCATTTTGACCGCGTCCTATAACAGTGCTTCGACCATCAGGAAGACCCTCCAGTCTTTGAAGGAGCAGGAATTCAAGGACTTCGAGCATATAGTGATTGATGGTGGGTCCCAGGACGGTACGGTCGAAATCCTCAGGGAATTTGAACACCGCTATAACCTTCAATGGATTTCAGAGCCGGACAGGGGTATTGCAGACGCCCTGAACAAGGGGCTTCGCAGAAGCAAGGGTAGATACATCCTTGTCGTTCAGGCAGATGATTATTTGACCGATCCTTTTGTTTTGCAGAAGTCATATGCTGTTTTAAAGGACGAAAGCTTTGATATCCATGCCTTCCCTGTCATCCTGGATCACCCTGGCAAGGGTCGAATACTATTGAAACCAAGGCCAATTCCCTGGTGGAATCATTTCAAGACAATTCTTCAGCACCAGGGCACCTTTGTTCATCGCAGGGTATTTGACCGAATAGGAGAGTTTAGGGACGAGTTTTCCATTGCCTTGGACTACGACTTCTTCTATAGGGCCCTGAAATTCGGTTGCAGCGTGAAATTCGAAGCAGAACCCTCGATCGCTGTAATGGGAGGCAAGGGAGTGAGCTCCGATCGGGCACTCTTGTTCAAGCGCCTGAAGGAAGAGGCCCTGGTGCAGGATCTCAACGAGACAGATCTCTTGTGGCGATGCCTGCAATACATATTCCGAGTTTTTTACTTCCCCTATAAGGTCCGCGTCCTGTCGACATTGAAGCATCTATTGAGCCAGGCGAATGAATGAGCCGGTATGCAACTCTTTCAGCAACATTTACTTTCTGATCAGCTATAGCGACATATGAATAGAAGAAAGATCATAAGTCCCCTTGCATGGGGAAGCGGGGCATACATCGTTCATAAACTCCTCGAAAGCCATGTAGAAGGATATGAAGTCTCAGGTTACAATCCTTACTGGACCATCTGCCCATTTTTGCTGAAGATCGTTTCACCAATTAGAAGAGCTGATCTGATTCACACAACGGCTGATTATGCCTCATTTTTTCACAACAAGAGGATTCCATTGGTTATTACCTTTCACAACTATGTCCTCGACCGATGGATGCGCTCATACAGCTCCTGGATGCAGCGCATCCATTATGCCACGGATTTGCGTTTTTATACCCGACTTGCTGTCTGCACAGCCGACTGCATTACGGCCGTAAGCCGGTTTACGGCGCAGTTGGCAAAAAGAGACCTGGGAATTACACGTCCCATAAAGATAATTTACAACGGTGTGGATACTGACCACTTTGTCCCAGGGTCATCCCCTTCTGTCGGACGCAAAGAAATTCGCGTATTGTTTAGCGGGAATCTTACCCGGCGCAAGGGTGCCCACTGGTTACCTGATATCGCCAAACGGTTGGATAAAAACATAACTATTTATTACACGCAGGGCCTGCGTGGGCGTGGCCGTCTGCCCGCCCACCGGGGTCTGAAGCCCATCGGTGCTGTGCCATTCACTAAAATGCCCGCGCGCTATCAAGCCATGGACATTTTGCTGATGCCCACTGTTCGGGAAGGCTTCGGCCTTGCAGTGGCCGAAGCCATGGCCTGTGGTCTTCCGGTAGTGGCTAGCAAATGCTCGGCAATTCCAGAACTGGTGGACGATGGCAAGGGAGGAGCTTTGTGCTCGGTGGGAGATGTGGCCGCCTTTGCGGAAAAAATCAATCTTTTGGCCGAATCAGCCGATCTCAGGAAAGAGATGGGTGAATACAACCGCTCCAAGGTTGAGAGACTGTTCACCCTTGATCGCATGGTAAACGAGTATCGAGAGTTGTTCGAAGAAATACTCAGCTAGGTCCTTGAGCACGAGGCTCATGTCTTTTTCAATTGTAACTTTTCAAACTTTTCATTCGTTCTTTCCTGTGAGGTTAAGATTCTTGGTAAAAATGAAAACTAGTATCAACAGGGCCAGACTCTTTACCGGACTCCTTGTGGTTTCCATTGCAGCACTGGTAATCTCCATCACCTTAATGGCCAGTGTCCCGCCGGTGAGCCGCGATGCCCTCGTCCATCACCTGGCAGTGCCCAAGCTCTATCTCAAGAATGGCGGTATCTACGAGATACCGGAGATGTTTTTCAGCTACTACCCCATGAATCTGCAACTCCTCTACATGGGTGCCCTTTACTTTGGTAGTGACATTGTTCCCAAGTTCATACACTTCGGTTTCGCTCTGCTCACGGCATGGCTGATCTTTCGTTACCTCAGGCAAAGGATCAACAGGTTCTACGGTCTCTTGGGGGCCCTGTTTTTTCTGTCTGTTCCCTTGATCGTAAAGCTCTCCATAACTGTCTATGTGGATCTCGGGTTGATCTTCTTCTCAACCGCATCCCTACTCCTGCTCCTGGAGTGGGTTGAAAAGGGTTTAAGGATAAGGTTTCTGGCCTTGTCAGCTATTATGTGCGGCCTTGCCATGGGCACCAAATATAATGGCCTGGTCACCTTTCTCCTGTTGACGCTCTCGGTACCCTTTCTCTATTCGAGGTATCGGAGAGACAGGGGCGCTGTGTCTTTGAAGGCGATCAAGTATTGTACGGTGTATTCCCTGATCGCCCTCCTGCTTTTCTCTCCATGGATGATCAGGAACTACCACTGGAAAAGGAATCCCATCTACCCCCTTTACGACAAGTGGTTCAACCGGCCTCCTCATACCGAAGTCTTGGACAAGGATATGGAGGACGAGGAGGAGGCCAGGGGGATTTTCACTTACAGGGGTGTCATCTATGGAGAGAAATGGTGGGAGATGGCCCTCTTGCCCTTGCGTATATTCTTCCAGGGAAGAGACGGAGACCCCCGGCGCTTCGACGGAAAACTGAATCCCTTCCTCCTTTTCTTTCCAGTGCTTGCCTTTTTTGGAGCGCGGGACGAGGCGCCCGCCGTCAGGAGAGAAAAGGCCTTCCTGCTCGCATTCTCGTGCCTCTTTTTCTTCTTAGCCTTTTTTTCCTTTGACCTGAGGATGCGCTACATTTCACCCATCATCCCACCTCTCGTGATCCTCTCCATGTTTGGGACCAGGAACCTCTTCAGGGCCCTGGGAAGAATGGAAAATCCAATGAGACGGAACACGGGCATAATGATAGCAGGTGCCGCCCTGGTGGTTTCCTTCCTGCTCAATGCATTGTACATCGCGGACGAGTTCAAGCACGTCTCCCCCCTCAAGTATCTTCGAGGCGAACTGAACCGGGATGAATATATCGCGAAATATCGGCCTGAGTATCCCGCCGTCCAGTACATCAATGCGCACCTACCAGAAGATGCCCTCGTCTATTTCCTCTTCCTTGGAAACAGGGGCTACTACTCGGACAGGAGATACCTCCTTGGAGAAGGGTTTTTCGCAAAGGCCGTAAGGGAGGCGAAGGACCCTGAAGCCATCCTCATGAGACTCCAGGAAAGGGGCATCACACACCTCCTCCTGTGTGACCCGATCTTTCAAAAATGGGCCCTGGGTAAATTCACCAGTCAGGAAAGAGAAACACTGAATGGATTCCTCGTAAGATTTACGAGGGTTCTATTTGCAGCAAAGGGTTTTGTGCTTTTGTCCATCCAGGGAGAATTGGGTTGATTCCTTGTCTAAATTAAAGTAAAATGAAAAAAACTCGTAGTGCTATATTAATATTACCTTAAATTTGGTATGATTAATTGTTTCCCCTCTTGAGGGCTGAATCTCAGAAGTCTGGAAGGGCAATTCCAGTGTTTCGAGTGCAAAACAGGCAAAGGGGCTCTCGGGCGACTCTGAAAGCCATGGGGAAATGGGGAGGATAAATGCCAAAGCCTGAGGTTTCCATCATCATCCCGGCCTTCAATGAAGGAGACTCCATAGGAGAGATCATCAAAGAGATCTTCCGGCTCTACCCGGAATTTGAGATCATCGTGATAAACGACGGTTCAACAGACAACACTGGGGAAATCGCCAAAGAGGCCGGAGCCGTCGTTTACAACCACCCCTACAACATCGGCAACGGCGCGGCGGTCAAGAGCGGAATTCGAATCGCGTCCGGGGAAATACTCGTCTTCATGGACGGTGACGGCCAGCACAATCCCGAAGACATAGAGAGGTTGCTTGAAGGCTTTCCGGATTACGACATGGTCGTCGGGGCCAGGTCAAGGGGACAGCACGCCTCCTGGCACAGGGCACTGGGTAATAGAATCTATAACAGATTTGCTTCCTATGTGGCCAAATTCCCCATTCAGGATCTCACCTCAGGGTTTCGGGCCATAAAATCTGAGCTCGCCCAGAGTTTGCTCTACCTCCTGCCCAACACTTACTCCTATCCTACCACGTTGACCCTCGGGGTCTTGAGAAACGGAAGGAGCATGAAATATGTGCCCATTGAAGTAAAGGTAAGGAAAAAGGGAGAAAGCAAGGTGAAGCTATTCAGGGACGGGGTCCGTTTCTTCATGATCATCACGAAGATATGCGCCCTCTATTCCCCCTTGAGAATATTCCTCCCTGTAAGCTTCTTCTTTTTTCTGCTCGGACTGTGTTACTATCTTTACACCTACTTCTCATGGGGGCGATTCACCAATATGAGCGCCCTGCTCTTTACGACCTCTATCATTATTTTTATGATGGGCCTCATCTCTGAGCAGATCTGCCAGATGCGATTTGAGCGGAGCGAGGGTGACCGATTTATTTGATAATCTTGGTATCAAACAGACTAATCCCGTCGTGCTGAACTTGATAAACCTGCCCCGTACCTGATACGGGGGCACCCACCACACTCCTGAATTCCGGCTGGAGTTTATCCCGCACTTAAGATGCGGGGCCGGAATGACGATATTGAGACATTTGATCGGCAGAGCAATAATAAGACCTCTCCTCAAGAGAAAACCTTGAAGATCTGCATGTTGACCAGTTCCTTTCCCAGGTTTAAGGGAGATCCTGCGGGCATCTTTATTTATGAGCTTTGTTCTGCGCTTTCCAGGAGGGACGTGGATATCGAGGTAGTATGCCCCCATGACAACGGTTACAGGACCCGTGAGAGATGGGGTCGGATATCCATACACAGGTATCCCTATTTCTTTCCCCGGCGGCACCAGACCCTATGTTACGGGGCGGGGATACTCAAGAATATCAACAGGAACGGGCTGGCGCCTGTCCAATTACCCTTCTTTCTGGTCATGGGAGCCCTGTACTCTTTTCTCATAGCGAGGGAAAAACAAGCAGACCTCATTCACGCCCATTGGTCTCTACCCCAGGGATTGATGGGAATCGCCGGTGGGAGACTCTCCGGGATACCCTGTGTGACAACCGTTCACGGGTCCGATGTCTATGGGTTGAGACACCCCCTGTTCAAGATCCTGAATTCAATGGTTATCCGCCACTCAGATGCCTGCACTGCCAACAGCACCGCCACTGCCCGGAAGGTCAGAGAGATATCCGGCCGCAAGGACATCGAGATCATTCCAATGGGTTTCGATCCCGAGGTGTTCACTCCCCTTGACAGTAGAAATATCCCCGGTCCCAAGCGTGAGAAGACCCTCCTCTACGTGGGCAGGTTGATCGACTGGAAGGGAGTTGATTCCCTGATCAAGGCCCTCCCCCTGGTCCAAAGGCGCTTCCCGGAAACCCGCTTGCTGCTTATCGGGGACGGACCCCAAAGGGCTGAACTCATGGGCCTGTGCCGTGATCTAGGGATAGAAGAGTCCGTGAAATTTATGGGCGAGATACCGCAAGACCTCCTTCCGGAGTACTATTCAAGTGCCCAGGCCTTTGTCCTTCCCTCGATCGTTAACGAGAAAGGAGAAACCGAAGGATTGGGGCTGGTTCTCCTCGAGGCCATGGCCTGCGGGACACCGGTTATTGGGAGCGACGTGGGCGGCATCCCGGACATAATAAAGAATGGCAACACAGGGTTGTTGGCTAAGCCCCGGGACCCGGAGGATCTGGCTGACAAAATCATGACGGTTATGGCCGACAAGAAGCTCGCTGAAGAACTATCTTCCAGGGCCTCACGTTATATCACCGAGAATTTCTCATGGGATAGCATAGCAGATAGGTTTCTGAAACTCTATCAGAGGACGCTCATGCGCACACACACTTAGGATCCTCGCTTCAGAATACAGGTTCAAAAGAGGAGTTTCAATAGGCCTCCTCCGTAGAGAAGAGGATCTTACATCTATTTCCTTATCTAGGACAGACCTTTGAAAATGTTTCCCGCAATTGTCAGCGCCTGCTGCTACCCGATAAAAACCGCGCAAATTCTCCCCACTTTCATTATCTTTTGGACCGAGGCAACCGTGTTGCCGGTCTTAAAGCGGGCTTTTCAAAGGTCTCCCAAAGGGTGTAATGGACAGGGTATTCAATAGCATTTCCCCCAGGAATCTTATCTTGTACCTCCTATTGGCAGTCCTCGTGGCCCTCCCCTATTGGAGGTTAGGAGGCCATGATTTTGTCAATCTGGATGACAACCATTACATCACAGAAAATCCTGCGGTCCGTGAGGGAATCACTCTGAGAGGAATCTCCTGGGCCTTCTCTTTTAACGACACTGACTATTGGCATCCCCTGACATGGCTGTCCCATATGTTTGACATGGAACTCTTCGGCCTGGAGCCGGGGGGTCACCACTTGCACAATCTGATCCTGCACATAATCAACAGTCTCCTGCTCTTTGCTATCTTGAAGAGAATGACAGGGGCCCCATGGCGCAGCGCGGCTGTAGCCTTGCTGTTCGGATTGCATCCCCTGAACGTTGAATCCGTGGCATGGGTGGCAGAACGGAAGAACCTCTTAAGCGCCCTCTTCTGGATGATCACGATACTCAGTTACATCCGGTATGCCGAAAGGCCCCTGGTGTCGAGATATGTGCTAACGCTCCTCTTTTTTGCTCTGGGTCTTATGGCCAAACCCACTGCTGCAACATTGCCAATGGTGTTGCTGTTGCTGGACTACTGGCCCCTTGGCACGCTCCTTGTCGGACGAGGCGAAACAGCCATGCCTCAGGCAGCACCCGCCATTTCGGAATCAAAGAGCCCGTCTCTCCTGGTGCTCCTCAAGGAAAAGGTCCCGTTCCTGGCCTTGTCCGGGATAGCCATCTCCCTATCGTCCTTCTCTGCTGCCAGGCGAAGCCTCATGGTCACTGTGGAAACGGCACCTTGGCTACTCCGTGTGGAAAATGCTCTGGTTTCTTATGTTATGTATATCAAGAAGATGTTCTGGCCCGTAGACCTTGCTGTCTTCTATCCCTACGAACAGGTGATACCCCTTTGGAAGGCGGCAACCGCCTGCGCTTTGCTGGCTGCGATAACGACTGTAGCTCTAGCGAAGGCGAGGAGACATCCCTATTTCACCCTTGGATGGTTTTGGTATATCGTGACCCTTCTCCCAGCGATAGGGCTGGTGCAGGTGGGTTTATGGCCCGAAATGGCGGACCGCTTCGTGTACATTCCTATCATCGGGCTACTCATCATACTTGTCTGGGGGTTTCATAGCCTATTGGGGCGGCTCCCTCTTTTCAATGTCCTAGGCCCTGCCGCCCTGGCCTGTGTTTCCTTCGCCCTCATGCTCACCACGGCATCCCAGACCTCATACTGGCAAAACAGTGAGAACTTGTTTCTCCATGCCTTGAGAGTCACCAGGGGTAACCACCTAGCATACAACAATCTCGGTTCCTTTTACGCCTCACAGGGTGACCTTGAAAAGGCCTCGCTTAATCTCGAAAAGGCAGTCAGGATCATGCCTGATAACCCCCTGTTTCTCAACAACCTGGGGACTGTTTTGGCACGAAGGGGGGATTACACCCGGGCGGCAAAGATCCTCGGAAAGGCCCTGAACATTGCGCCCAATTACGCAGAGGCCTACACCAACATGGGCTATGTGCTGTCCCGGCGTGGCAAGGCGAAGGAAGCCATTTCCCTGTTCCGGAGGGCCCTTGAAATAAAACCCCTGCCAGAAGCCCATCACAACCTGGGCCTCATCTTTGCAGGACAAAAGGATTTCGAACAGGCCTTTTTTCACTACCAGGAGGCACTGCTGCTTCGCCCCGGCGATGCCAAGGTGCATAACGACCTCGGTGTCGCCCTCGCCCAACAGGGGAAGATCCGGGAGGCCATTTCACATCTTAGAGAAGCACTGCGTCTCCAGCCCAACTATCCACAAGCGCGGCATAACCTCAATGTCCTGCTGGAAAGGATCAGGACACCAGGCAAGACCATCAACAAATAGTCGCAGGGTAAAAAGAAAACCTATTTTGGGAAGGGCAACAGGGTGAGACCTTTGAAAACCTTTCCCACAATTGTCGGGCTGAAACGGACGGGGTGGAACCCGTCCCTCCAGGAATTGGAGGGGCGCGGACAAGCGTGAGCTTGTCCCTCCAATGCAAGACCTCACAGCCTTTTCATTGTTTTTCGAAGCGAGGCAACCATGTTGCCGTCCACAAAATGGTTTTTGCAAAGGTCGCAGACGGTTATGGTTATCAGCTTGTGGATTGACAATTGTTGGACCCCATGTAAGGGTCTCCAGCATTAGGTTAGAGCTAAAGACGCCGATTTCTCTGTGCCATCGCGCCTAGGCGCGCATCATCCCGATGATCCACATGGCAAAGAAAACCCCGGCGACGGAAAACCACTTCAGGGTGGAGACGCGAAAGAAGCCGGAGGCACCTTCCCTCTTCAGAGGAACCAGGATAAATGCTATGATCGTCCCTATCCAACCAAGCAAGCCGATCTCCAGGATGACTGTCCAGAAAACATCCGGACTGTCTGCCCTTTGGTCCTCTCGGATCCTATCTGCGAGGTCCAGGACATCCTTCGGAACGCCCTTTTGCTCCCGGTCCGTTGAGGCCAGATCCTCTATCTTGGCCTCCGCCCTCTCAATCCAGTCCTTGTAAGGGGTTATGAAATGGCTGGCAGCGTAGAACCCGCTTCTTATGCTCCGGTAGGCGATCAATGCGAGCTTGGTATCTCCGGTTTCCTCGGCCTTATTCCCTATCTCCCAGAGCCTTTCAGCGGATTTCCGGACATAGGGATTGAGGGGCGTGTACCAATGAAGGGAACGGTCAAAGTAGGTGATGGCCCTTATGTGATTTCCTTGCCTGAGGAAGGCCTCACCTCGTTTATAGGTTTCCATGGAGCCATAGAATGCACGGGCCCACAACATCAGAAACATCATCACCACGAGCCCGATAACAAGCAGGGCCTTCCTTGCAAGACTCCTTTTCACCAAAGCACTGGAACCTTCTGCGGTCAAAGTATCCTGTTCTCCTTCCCTTTGAAAGACTCTATTATTCTATTCCTTTTAAACCGTTTAATCAAGGAGAAGGAGAACACTGGGGCGGTGAGGCCTTCGAAGAATTTTCCCACCATTGTGACAGAGCTTTGCAGAAACCTGCAAGTTGAAACGGACCGGGTGGAACTCGTCCCTCCAAGAGCTCTGAATCAGGGCTGGAGGGGCATGCTTCTGCATGACCTCAGCTTTTTCATTATGTTTTGGAGCCGGGCAACCATGTTTCCGTGCATAAAATGGGTTTTGAAAAGGTCTCAGATTGCCTTTTTGCCCACAGATTCTTGTGAGAAGCCATAAAATAAGAGCGGTTGGGAGGTTTTGTCATGGATTACAAGAAATTCAAAGATAAGAAGGTCTTGATAACAGGCGGGTTGGGCTTCTTGGGGAGCAATCTTGCTCGAAGGCTCGTAGAACTTGGAGCCAAGGTCACCATCGTAGATAGTCTCATCCCCGAATATGGCGGGAATCTTTACAACATCAAGGGGTATGAGGAGAAGATCAGGGTCAATATAGCCGACATAAGGGACGAGTTCAGCATGTCTTACCTTGTCAAGGATCAGGACTTTCTCTTCAACCTCGCAGGCCAGACGAGCCATATTGACTCCATGAACGATCCCTACACAGACTTGGAAATCAACTGCAGGGCGCAGCTTTTCATCCTTGAGGCCTGTCGCAAGAACAACCCCAGGATAAGGATCGTCTACGCAAGCACCAGGCAAATATATGGAAAACCCGATTTCTTGCCTGTTGATGAAAGCCATTTACTCCACCCTACGGACGTAAACGGCATCAACAAGATGGCAGGTGAGTGGTATCATATACTTTATAGCAATGTTTATGGCATCAGGAGCTGCGCCTTGCGTCTGACAAACACTTATGGCCCCAGGATGCGCATCAAGGATGCAAGACAGACTTTCCTGGGAGTCTGGATCAGAAATCTCATAAAAGAGGAACCCATAGAGGTCTGGGGAGATGGATTGCAGTTGAGAGATTTCAACTATGTTGACGACGTGGTAGAGGCGATGCTCATGTGCGCCCTTTCGGACGACACTGCGGGAGAGATCTACAACCTGGGGAGTTATGAACACATCAACCTCAAGGATCTGGCCGAACTTATGATCAGGATATACGGGAGAGGAGAGTGCAGGATAATTCCTTTCCCTGAGGAGCGAAAAGTGATCGATATTGGCGACTACTACAGTGACTTCGGAAAGATCAAGGATACCCTCAACTGGGAACCGAAAGTTTCCCTTGAGGAAGGCATCGAAAAGACCCTCAAATATTTCAGTGAAAACTTTCCCTACTACGTATGATTAAGCAGAACGACCCATTAGCCAACTACCTCCACCTCAAGCCAAGGATAGACGGCGCTGTTACAAGGGTGCTCTCAAGCGGGCATTATATTCTCGGGCAAGAAACCGAGGCCTTTGAGAGGGAATTCGCCGAATACCTTGGTGGCGGCTACTGTGTCGGGGTGGCCAATGGAACCGAGGCCCTCTTTCTCGCCCTGAAGGCCTGCGGAGTAGGCCCTGGAAACGAAGTCATTACCGTATCCCACACGGCCGTTGCGACGGTAGCTTCCATACAAATGTGCGGTGCAACCCCGGTAATGGTGGACATTGATGCCAAGACCTATACGATCGATTGCGGACAAGTGAGCAGGGCCTTGACCAGCCGAACAAAGGCCATTGTCCCCGTCCATCTCTACGGGCAACCAGCCGACATGGAACCGCTCATTACTTTAGCTGAGAGGCATGGAGTTTATCTCATTGAGGATTGTGCGCAGGCACACGGGGCCACTTACCAGGGGAGGAAAGCAGGGACTTTTGGCCACGCGGCGGCATTCAGCTTTTATCCCACGAAAAACATGGGTTGCCTTGGGGACGGAGGGGCGGTGGTCACAAGGGATCGCATCCTGTACGATAGACTCCTGGGCCTCCGACAATACGGGTGGGACGAGAACAGGATCAGCATCACACAAGGCTTCAACTCGAGACTCGATGAACTCCAAGCCGCTATACTCCGAGTCAAATTGAAATACCTTGACAAGAGCAACGAAAGACGCGCGAGGCTCGCCCAGGCCTATAACGGGTTACTCGATGGCTTACCCCTGGACCTCCCCAGGGAGGTCCTCGGGGTTACCCATGTGTATCACCAGTACGTAATAGGGTGCCAGGAGGAACCCATCCGTGACGAGTTACTGTCCTTTCTATACGAGAATCAAGTCCAGTGTGCCATTCACTATCCCGTGCCCGTACACTTGCAACGAGGCTATGCCAGGACTCCTCCCGTCAGTCTGCCCGTCACGGAGCAGACGGCGAGAAGAATTGTTTCCTTGCCCATGTACCCTGAGCTGAAAATGGAGCAGGTGGAGGAGGTCAGTAATAGAATCTACGATTTCTTTCACAGATCGGCGAGGTAGAAGTGCTCCCGAAGATACCGCCTGAGATCCTTAGATTGTACCAACCCCTCTCCCCTTGGGAGTCCTTTTATCTGCGCGCAAGGTGGCGTCTCTGCCCGTTCATGTCCATAGAAGCCCTGTTGCCTCCCGGGGGTAAAGTCCTCGATTTCGGTTGTGGCTATGGCATGCTGTCAAATCTCATTTCGCTCAGGGCGCCGTCCAGGCATGTGCAGGGAGTCGACCTCAACCGCAACAGGATCGCGGTAGCAAAACGAAGCGCAATCGACCGGGACAACATAGACTTCTATCTGGGAGATGTAAACGACCTGATGGTGGAGACCTTCGACGCCGTGGTAATGACGGATGTTATGCACCACCTGAGCGATC
Organism: Deltaproteobacteria bacterium; assembly: GCA_019308745.1. Lineage (GTDB taxonomy): Bacteria > Desulfobacterota > DSM-4660 > Desulfatiglandales > HGW-15 > JAFDHO01. The sequence goes on along the minus strand of JAFDHO010000024.1, from coordinate 18,585 downwards.
AGGATTCACGAATCATTCTCAGAAAGATCAGTTCGTGCCTGCGGCCAGGAGGCCTCTTGGTAATACTCGATGTGGACAGGAGGCCATTTTGGAAGTTCTTTTTCACGTATCTCGTTGACAGGTGCCTCAATCCTCGAAGCACGTTGCATTACCGCTCATCCAAACGCATGATAACTCTCTTGAAGCAGTTCTCCTTTGCCGTCAAAGGCATTGTGCCTGTTCACGAGGGCCTCCCCCTTTCCGACGTGATATACATAGGCGAGCTGGAGTCCAGTTCCCCTAGTTCACAATAGGAGGTCCTTGCAAGACCTTCGAGAAACTGGGGTTTGGCGTGAAGCAACCGGGTTACTGATCAATTTTGGACTGAGGCAACCGTGTTGCCGGTCTTCCACCGACACGGTCGGTTCGCCCCATAGGGGGGCAGGTTCAAGGTTGATAAGTCATTTGTCGTTTGTTGTCCGTTATCAGTTATTGGTGACTCGTTACCCGTCACTTGTCTCCCGTCACTTCTTTTGAGCGAGGCAACAATGTTGCCGGTCATAAGGGTGCGTTTTCCAAAGGTTTCCTCCTTGGTCTCAACTAAGCTGACCGTATACCATGGAATCGAAGGAATATGACATCATGAGCAAGGCCCAGGATTCCCACTGGTGGTATCGTGGGATGGCTGCGATAACCAAGGCCATTATTGGGGAGTATTTTGCCGGGGGACAAAGTCTCCGGATCCTGGATGCCGGCTGCGGGACAGGCGCCGGAATGGCAATCCTGAAATCCTACGGAATGGTCTTTGGATTCGATATTTCTGGTCACGCCATCAATGCCTGTAAGGACCGCGGAGAAAATCGCTTGGCGATGGCCTCCCTCATGGCCCTCCCCTTTGAAAGTGAATCCTTTGACCTCGTGACTTCATTTGATGTCCTATACTACGAAAATGTGCAGGATGAAGAGGCCCTTCAGGAGTTCAAAAGGGTCCTTGTGCCTGGCGGAAAGCTCTTTGTGAGGGTCCCCGCCTTTGATTGGCTAAGGGGGATCCATGATGAAAAGGTCTCCACGGGCCACAGATATACCCTCAAGGAGTTATCGCAGAAGATCCAAGAATGTGGCCTTGATATCAGGTTCATGAGCTATGCAAATACCTTCTTGTTCCCTCTCATAGCCTTGAAACGACTCACGGAGGGATGGGTTTTCCGGCAAACCAATTCGGACCTGGCCCTGGACCTTGGCCACTTGGATAAAGCGTTTCTCCAATGTCTTAAGTTGGAATCACGTATCCTCAAGAGAAAAACCCTGCCCTTTGGCCTTTCACTGATTGCTCTCGGGGAGAAGACAACTGCATAGGGAATAGATATCCTGGCTCAAAGGACCAGGTTTTTCAGGACTGAACGAAAGGGGCATGATTATGGAGAGGCTTGACAGTATTACCGCGTTTTTCCCAGCCTTCAACGACGGGGGGACGATTGCCAGCATGGTCATATCCGCCCTCATCACCCTGCCCAAGGTGACCAACGATTTCGAGGTCATCGTGATCAATGACGGAAGCAAGGATTACACGGGCGAAATACTGGATGAATTGGCCAGGATCTATCCCGAAGTCAAGATCATCAACCATGGGACCAACAAGGGATATGGAAGTGCTTTGAGAAGCGGATTCGGATCCTCTTCCAAGTCATGGATCTTTTATACGGATGGTGACGCCCAGTATGATCCAAGGGAGCTTGTCAAGCTTGTCCGTGCGGTTTCACCCGACACCGACATCGTTAACGGGTACAAGATCTCCCGATCCGATCCGCTGCACAGGATCCTCATTGGGCGCCTCTATCATCACATTGTCAGGGTCCTCTTTGGATTTAAGCTCAAGGACGTTGACTGTGATTTTAGGCTGATTAGTAGAGAAGTCCTGGAAAAAGTACAATTGGATTCCACGTCGGGCACCATTTGTCTTGAGATGGTTAAGAAGTTTCAGGATGCCGGCTTCAGATTTAAGGAAGTGGGTGTTCATCACTTTCACAGGGCCTATGGCAAATCCCAGTTCTTCAATTTCAGGCGCCTTCTGAGGACTGGGGTACAACTGTTGTCTCTCTGGTGGGACCTGGTCTTGAAGAAAAGGATTTTCAGGTTGCGGAGCCAAGAAGGGACTCTGCGACCTTAGCTCGGCACCTCCTTGGCAGAACCCAATGAACATTCGATTCAATGAAGCTCCCTGCAGCAGGCTGCAGGAAATCCCGGCAAAGGCGAACAAAAGGGACATCATCATGCCTGCCTTGCTGGTGATGTTCGGTCTGTTCCTCTTCAGGGCTATCGTCATCGGTGGCCACTTACTCGTGGGAAGTGATTTTGTGAGCTTCTACTTACCCATGAAGAAATTCTTCTATGACCAGATACATCAACGTGGGACTATTCCCCTGTGGAACCCCTACATATTTGGCGGAATGCCCTTCTGGGCCCATTTCGAGTCCACGATATTCTATCCCTTGGGCTTTCTTTTCTGGCTTATCCAGCCAGCCAAAGCCTACGGATACACCATGTTCTTGCACCTGGTTACGGCCGGGGTCTTCATGTACATCCTTGCCAGGTCTCTTGAAATCAGTAGGACCGGTAGCTTCCTTGCCGCATCGATATTTACCTGTAATGGTTTCGTCATGGCCCTCATCTATCTCGGGCATATGAGTCCCGTACAGAGCTACATCTGGCTTCCCATCATCATCTACTTCTTGAACAAGTCCATTCGCCTCGAGAGACCTTACTTCTACGCCTCAATTGCCGGTGTGTTGTGGGGCATCCAGATCCTCGGGGGGGCCCCTCAGGACGCCTTTTATACCTTCTTGGCGTCCATGTTCTTTCTCCTCCTGAACGTTCGAGGATATTATGACAGATTCGGAAGGCCCGGGAATTACCTCATGATTCCCCTGTGTCTCTTCCTATTTGGGGCAGGGCTTGCCGCCCTTCAGGTCGTACCCGCCTTCGAGCTTATCAATGAATCGGTGCGAGAGGCCCTGGACAATTATGAAATGGTTACCATGGCCTCCTATCCCCCTGAAGGACTGATCACGACCCTCATGCCCCATTTCTTTGGAAATTATGTTGACGACACTTACTGGGTCAGCGGTGTACCCTTCAGTGTCCCCCAACAGAACCTCTATGTGGGGATCCTTCCTCTGATCCTTGTGTTGTTCCTTTCCTTAAGGACCCGAAATGACAGAAAAGTCATCCTCTTCGCCGGCCTCTTGGCGTTGATCGCTGTGGTACTGGCCCTGGGCAGACATACCCCTGTCTACAAGCTGGCCTACCTCCTGCCGGGATTTGATCGATTCAGGGCCCCTTCGAAAATAATCGTGCTCTGGGTATTTGCCATGGGCCTCCTGGCGGGGAAAGGCATGGACGGACTTCTGCTATCAAGGGAAAGACGAAGCGATATCTTTGATTGGAGGCCTCTTCTGTGCATCATCTTGTTGGTTGCCCTTGTGACCATCGACCTGGTCTTGCACTTCGAGAACCTGCTCAGCTTGAAGGTGTTCTCTTTGTTTGTCCTTGACGAGACAATCCCTGGAAAAACAGCGCAGGCCTCAAGGATCATTACGAGCCAGTTTCATCTCCTCACCCTCTTTGGAGGCCTTTCTGTCCTTTTTGTACTCCTGACCAGGAGAAGGCTCCTCTCGCCCAAGCTGTCTTCCCTTCTTCTTTCCGCACTCCTATTGGCAAACCTGAGCTTTACCCTCGGGCGTGCCGTAGTCCATAGTGACGCCACCTATTTGTCCATCGAGAACATTAAACAGAGCCTCCGGCGGACTCTGGGAAAAGACAACAGTATTTTTAGAGTGGGGGCCTACAGATCCGCGTTTGGACCGAACCTTGAAATGTATCTCGGGTTTCAGACGGTGGGCGGATTTACGGCCCTCTTTCCAGCCCGCTATTATGAATATATCAATACCTACGCTGAAGATCGTTTAGTGAAGGGGTGGGTCTCCTTGAGGTACGGCAGGAGCAAGAACCAGAAGCTTATGGATCTGCTCAACGTGAAATACGAGATTCTCCATTCGGAAAAGAGCTGCATCCTCCGGGAATCTTATCTTCCCAGGGCATTCATGCTCCCCGGATTTGAAGTCCTTGAAAAAGGCGACATCCTCGATAGAATGGTTCAAGATGATTTTGATCCTTATCGAGCAGTACTCTTCGAGCCGGGGGACTTCAACCCTGCCGCCGCCATCGGTCCATCCCAGGACCCACGACCAAAATCCGAGGTACACGTTTTGTCCTACAGCCCGGATGAGATCCTTCTCAGGGTCACCTCTTCCTTTTCTGGATTCTTGTTCCTCAGCGAGATCTACTATCCGGGCTGGAAATGTTTTGTGGATGATAAAGAAAAAGACATCCTGAGGGGGAACTACCTCTTTAGGGTGGTGCAGGTTCCCGAAGGCTCTCACACCGTGCGTCTCGCCTTTGACCCCTGGACCGTAAAGCTTGGAATCGGCATTACACTCCTGACACTCTTTCTCTTTGTTCTGGTTCTGGCCCATAGCAGGCTTAAGATGAGGAAGGGCTGATCTCGAACCCTATGAAATCATCACTGCTCGCACTGCAGGCATTACCTGCTTGTTAATGGGAGACCTTTGGAAATCTTTCTTAGAATTTGCCAGACTGAAACGGACAGGGTGGAACCTGTCCCTCCGAGAAACGGAGGGGCATGCTTCCGCATGACCTCAAGTTCCTTATTCTGTTTTGTAGCGAGTCAACCATGTTGCCGTCGACAAAATGGGTCTTGCAAGGCCCCTCCCTTTTCAAAGGTTTCTCCTTCTGAGGAGAAGGTACAGACTCAAAAGGACCGTTATGAGCGATAGGACCGCGCCAATACGGAAGGGCCACGAAACAAAGGATAGGCGGACTTCGTGCTCCCCCGCTTCGAGGGGAATCACCCGGAAAAGATAGTTGCCGCGCAGGATCTCTGCCCTCTTACCATTCACCCTGGCCCGCCAACCGGGGTAATATATCTCACTCAAGACCATGTAGGCCGGCATGGGAGTCTTGACTTGTATTCTTATCGCGTCATTCTCGTACTCAAGAACTGAGAAAGTTCCTCCTCCTTTCCCTCTGACCTCCTTCCCTTCTGTCCTCATCCCCTGACCTTCCTTACCCTCAAGGACGACCATACACGTCGGTTCGAACTCCTCGCTCCCCATAAAAGAGAGTATCTTATCTGAAGGCATGAAGACTGCCCTATTCACGAGGGCCACGTAGGGAACCCCGTTATCCAGGACACGAATCTTCTTCTCGTCGATCAGGTACCTTGTATTGAGAAGTCGAATGAGCTTGGCCCTTGGATCACGAATACGGGAGAGGTTGACGATGCCCTCAGGTTGATCAGTGTTCTCGCCCTGGGCGAAAAGGATGTACTCCACATACCTCTTCAGGATCAAGGGATCATAGCCCAAGATGGATGGAAAACTGTACCTGAGGCCGTCGTTGACCTGGAAGAGAGTGCTTGCGGTGACGACCCTGCCCTTGACCGGGTCTTTTGACAGGGCAGAGAGGATCTCCTCCTTCTTGGGGCTCGATCGAAAGGTCCATGTGTGAACAAAACCCGAGCCAAAAAAAAGAAGATCTCCTGCCAGTATCAGGCAGATGAGACCAGTGAACATTCTGTGGGGAATCCTTCCTCTCTTTAGGGCCCAAAAGAGGAGAGCGGTACAGAAAAAGAGAAAACCGCTCTGGTATACAGAATCCCTGACCCGCTCGTAGAGTCCTAGGAGCTGGCCATCCTCTATGGGTTCTTTTGCGAAAAATTTGAACAGATAATAGAAAGTAGAATAGCGAGATAAGGTGATGGCAATGAAAAGGAGGGCCAACAAGACGCCCAGAGCCACGAAGAAAGATCTGGCCTTCTGGCCCAGGCGCCATTCTCCCGTGGATACCTGATCCAGGGCAATCCCGGACAGGATCCCCATCCCAAAGACATAGAGAAAAATGATCTGGGCAGGTATCCGGAAGCTGTTGAAGCCCGGAAGTCGGTAGAAGAGGGGGTAGAGGGGGTTGTGCTTCCCCAGTGCCAGGAAAAGCGAAAAAACAATGAGGCCCAAGAAGAAGAAACGGGCGTGGCGCATGCGATCCCTTTGCGCCGCAACAAAGACGAGGAAGATCGGCACGATGCCCACATAACCGCAGGTTTCCCAGAAGTGCCAGGGCTCCTGGGACCGCCAGTAATTCCCATCAACTGGACTGCCAAAGATATAGGGCACGAGGAACGCCAGGAGCTCCTTGGGATGCAAGGAGTCATAGGTGGCAAAGGAATAGCTGACCCCGCCGGCCCTGGTGGAGAGCCTGGCGAACTCATAGGTAGGAAGAATCTGGATCGCCGCAAGAGCGAAACCAACCACCAGAACCAGTCCACATCCAAGAACCATCTTCACTCTAGTCCCCGGGACATGTTCTCTCCTTGGAGCGAGCACGGAATAGCAGGCGAAAAGGACGAACGCGAGGATCGTGTAGAAGGAAACCTGGGGGAAGCCTCCCAGAATCTGCACACCGAGCACCAATCCTGCCAGGATCGCGTAGCGGATCTCCCGGAACTCCAGAAAGCGATGCGCAAAGAGAAAGAGCAGAGGGATCCAAATGTAGACCTGGATCAAGGAGAGGTGACCTGCATAGAGGTGTCCCAATACGTAACCGTTGAACGTAAAAACAATAGCGGACAAGAAAGCTCCCTCCTGGGATACAGATATCGCCCTCATCATAGAGAACATGAAAATGGCTCCCAGAGCAAAGTGAAGGACAGTGGAATACAGATAGGCTGGTTCAGGGGGCAGGAAGTAATACAAGAATCCCAGGGGATACAAAGTTGATGCCTGGATATTTGCTATGAACGGTGTACCAGAGAAAAGATAGGGGTTCCAAAAGGGAAAAGTGCCACGGAGCAAGACTTGGCTGCGAATGAACTCTTTAACTGTGGAAAAGTAGTTTACAAAATCCCCCCCATAAAGCGTCCCCCCAAGAAACAGCACCTTTAGAAAAAATATACAAACGATCAGAACCAGGAACGCGCAAGGGAAAAGATCCGCTATTTTTTGCTTGTACTTGTCCATGTCACCTCTTCATCGGCTGGTGTCTTCCAAGTTTCTTAAGGAGGAGCATGATGGAGACACCAAATGGAAAGCTCATAAATCTGAGGCACCTAATCTCTGCTTTGAACAGAAGCTTGAGTGCCCAGTTTAATAAGGCTGGAACAGGTATAAAAAGATCGGATTGAACATCCTCTTTAGGCATAAAAAGGGATCTGGACTTTCTAATTATCAGTATAAGCGGAAAAAGCACAGTATTATAATAGCTTGCTTTTTCCACAGTGCATCTCAGGTTCCCAATAACCTCAAGCAGTTTATTCCGAGCATACCTTCTTTTGTGATGGAGCGCCACATCATGACCACTCCACAGTGCTCCAAAGGCTGGTACGGTCACAAAGATATATCCCCCGGGCTTGCAGACTCGAAGCATCTCCTCCATAAGTCCAAGATCGTTGTCGAGGTGTTCGAGTACGTCTAAGCATGTTATTATTGTAAAAGTGCCGCTCTTGAAAGGAATGCTCTGATTGGCATCAGCACATGCAATCCGTTCTAAGTCCCTTTTCTTCAGGAACTCTATGGCTTGAGGTGAGAGTTCCACGCCGTAAGGAGTGCCGAATTTTTCCAGGACCTTTAAAATGATCCCCGTTCCGCAGCCCACATCAAGTACTTTCCTTTTCTGCGAACTCATGTTCATGCTTGCAAATCTGCTCAGGATCTCCTCAACTAGAAATTGTTTCCCCGCAAACCACCAGTGGGTCTGCTCAAGGATATGCATGATCTTGTATTCTTCATTCTCCATGATTACAAGGATCCAGCTCTGCTAAAATCGGGATAGGGGAAGGCATCGCGACCTTCGCCCTCCCACACCACCGTGCGTAGGGGTCTCCTCCTGAGGTGGACAGGTTTACACGGCGGTTCATGCAGGCTTTGCTAAGGATTCGTAATGATCTAATTGCCAAGAAAAGTCCTCTTTCGTCAAAGCGAATCATTCCGCACCTTCCTCTTCATCCCCCTTACTCCAAGACCCAGCCCCGCATAGGGAGAGCGCCCGTCTCAGCCTGAGGCCGGCCAATAGAACAACTATTGCATTCGCCATGGCAAAAGCGATGATCCATTTCTTGTCCCAGGGAGATGCCATGGAAAAACTGATGGGCCACCAAAAGGGAATCGTTCGGTTCCCCTTTACCCATTTTGGTGAAGACACTTCAAAATCACCCAGAGTCTTCCATGGCGCATCTTTCCGTAGGTCATAGTCAAAGATCATGTGCTTGAACAGCCACCAGTTCCCCACGATGTGGGAAAACATGGGGTTGAAGTTTACCAAGGCATTTTCGCCGTAAGTCTGGGCGTAACTGAATCTCTTGACCTCCTTGAGGAACCCCGAGGCCACCTCCCACCGGGTTTCAATGAACGAAAAGGGATGAATGGCGACTCCCAAGACCTGAACGAAAAAAGAAAAGCCTACGAGGGCAACGACAAGGCCCCTTTTCAAGCGAGATATCTCGGGCCACCTCTTGAGATAATACCCGGCTGATAAGATAAGATATGGGGTTATCACAACCAGGAACCGTGGCCCCCACGCCCAATCGCCTGCCCACAGGACCCAAAGAGAATGGGGTACGGTGTACGCTGTTACAATACCCAGAAACAAGAGGGCCTCTGCCTTCCTGTCCTCGAAAAACCTCCTGGCTGACAGGATGCCTAGAATCGTGACCGGAGCATAGAGAAAGAAGCTTTTCCCTGGGCTCAGAAAAAGCCCCCAGACCCTTACATATAGGGGCGTACAGAACCCCAAGGCTCCCCATTGTCTGTCGTATCCAAAGGTGAAGAAGTCACCATAGCGTACCGCGTTGTACCACAACTGGAAGCCCACAAAGAGGAGGTAGGGCAGGGCAAAATAGAGAACAGCCTCCCCCAAACCTCTTCTTTTCGGTTCCACCGAGAACAAATAGATAATCAGGGGGATCAATACAACAATGGAGACGGCCTTTGTAATGAGCGCATACCCCATGCACAATCCGGAAATAGTGAGCCACCATTTCTTGTGTGCATATCTATAGCTCACAACCGCATAGACTCCGCCCAGTATTGCGACGTTCACTGTTGCCTCGGACATGAGTGACTTGGAATAGGGCCACACCATGGTCCCCAGGCCGTATAGGAAGCTTAGCCAGAGACTTATCTTGCTCGAAAAACCTAGGCGCAATCCAAAGAGATAAACAAGTGTGCAGCCCAATGCGGATATGACCGAGGGACAGATAAATACTATCAGCATCTCCGACAATCTGCGGATTATGAAAACCCGGGGAAGCCTCTTGTCAAAGGGAATGATCTCCCATATGATACGATGAAATAAGTAGAAGGGCACCTCAACGAGGGATTGCCCTATTCCCCACTTGGGATAATAGAGCCCATCGATCCCCCTGGTACAGGGATCTTCCTCTGGGGGATACTGGGTCTTGTCAAATCCGATCTTCCCCTCGTAGACCATCTGCCTCGCAAAGGCGCTCATTACGCTTTCATCGCCGGCCTTGTACCCTCCTGCATTGGTAAGGTAGTAAAACGAGGCAAAGAACAACAAGAGAAAAAAGGGACACCTACGCTTTTTGGGGACTGTCTTCATTTCTGATCCTAATGATGGGTGCCAGTCTCATGCCGATCCAGATGACTAACAAGAGATTTGCCAGGGCCAGGAGTCCGATCCGTTTTTTCTCCTCGGGTGAAACTAAAGAGAAACTGATAGGCCACCAGAAAGGGATGACCCGGTTCCCCTTGACCCATTTGAGGTCGGGCAACTCGAAATCACCCAGGATGTTCCAGGGGGCATCCTTCCAGATATCGTAAGAAAGGATCATGTGTTTGAACAACCACCAGTTGCCGACCACGTGGGAAGGCAAGGGGCTAAAATGGGCAATAGCATCTTCAATGGTCAAAGACTTGTAAGAGTATTCCTCTATTTCCACAAGCCTGTGAATCACTTCCGTGCGCGCCTCGACATAAGAAAAAGGATGGATGGACACCCCAAGCACCTGAACCCCTAATGAAATTAGGATCAACAAGACAACGACTGATTTCTTCAAAGGTGATTTCGCCCCCCATTTGCCGAAGAAAAAGCCCGTTGGGACGATCAGGTATGGGGTTAATAGAAGCAGAAACCGTGGTCCCCATGACCAGTCTCCGGACCATGAGCACCACATTGCGTGGGGGACGGTGGTCCCCACTATGACGGCCAAGAACAGAAGGGCCTCCCATCTCCTTTTCCGGTAGAAGACTCCTGCACATGCCAGACCCAAGATCGCAATGGGAGTATAGATGAAGAAGCTCTTCCCCGGGCTCATCCACAGTCCCCACAAACCCACATAGAGTGGGGTTGAAAAGCCCAAGGCATCAAACCCCTGATCGTATCCGAACTCCCAGGGGCTATTATACCGGACATAGTTGAACCAAAGCTGTAACCCCAGGAACAACAACATAACGGGGACAAAACATATAACCAGATCATAGTAAGACCTGCGTGACCTGCGCACCCCTAACACGTAAAAGACGATGAATGGCGACAGGACGATGAGCAGGACCTTCGTTATTACAGCGAATCCCATGCAGGCCGCCGAGAGGAGCAGGAATCTGCGGCGGGGACTCAAACCGTAGCAAACAGCCCCATAGACAGAGCCTAGCAGGCTGACATTCTGTGTGGCCTCAGACATTAAGGACTTGGAATAGGGCCAGGCCATCGTCCCCAGGCCATAGATCAGGGTCACAAAGAGGGAGGTGGCCTTTGAAAAACCGAGGCGAAGGCCCAGCAAGAACACAAGGGCACATCCTAGGGCAGAAATGAGTGAGGGGCACAGGGAGATCATCATCAATTCTGAAATCATGGTTGTGTCGAAGTCAGAAATGGCTATATTCGGATGCAAAGGGAGGCCTGTCAATAGCCTGTGTAAGAAATAAAAGGGGGCCTCTATCAAAGACTGCCCGATACCCCATTTGAAATAATAGGCACCATCCTGACCCATCACGGAATCATCTTGATAGGGCCCTATATTGGGGAGTTGTTCCTGTTCGATCCCTATTCGACCCTTTTGCACGATCTGTTTTGCCACCGCGCTCATTACGGCCTCATCCCCGATCTTGTACCAGCCCGCATTCGTTAAGTAATAAAACGCCAGGAAGAAGAGCAGGGCCCACAAGGCGGGGCGTTTGGGGATCTTGGTAGCCGACGCACCAACTACGCCTTGAGCCATCGGATTCCTCTCTTGACCATATAGTAGAGTTGTGAGGGGGATCTGACCTGCCCCAAGAGACCTTTCAAGATCACGGGGCGGAAATAGAAGGTTACCAAGAACCTTTTTCTCATTCCCCTGAGTTCTTCCCTGGTCGTAGAGGAGGACACGTAGGTGAGATTGTGGAGTGTCGTGTGATGGTGATCGGCCCAGTCTGCGCTGATCTCCCCTTGTTCCAGGAGTTGCTCATATATAGGAGATCCTGGGAAAGGTTGGAAATAGGAAATCCCTATGCGATCGAGGGGAAGAGACAGAGCGACCCTGATAGTCTCCCTCATTTCTTGTCTTGTCTCGGTGGGAAAACCGATGATGAAGAAGGCCCCTATGTCAAATCCTTCCTCTCGGGCCATGGCAAGCCGCTCTCGTACCAGAGCCAAGTCAATCTTCTTTTCTATCATCTTGAGTATTCTCGGGGAACCCGACTCGACACCGAAGTTCAGCCCATAACAGCCAGCCCTTTTCATCAGCCTGAGCATTTCCCGCTCGATCGTATCCAGTCTGATTCCATTTGGAAACGCCCAGGTCATCCGGATGTCTTTCTGCAACAGGGTCTCGCAGAAATGTTCCACATAGTCCCTGTTCAGTGTAAAATTGTCATCCTCTATATGGAATTCACGAACGCCAAATCGCCTCCGGAGCATGGACAGCTCTTCTATCACATTGTCCACGGACCTGGTTCTAATCTTACTTCCTGAGATAGTCCTTGCAGAGCAAAACGCACATGGGTAAGGGCATCCCCGGCTGATCACGATGGGAGCCACAGGAAAATTCCTATAAAATGCGCCATGGGGGGCCCTGGGATATGTCGAGGGGGGCATGAGATCCCACGCTGGTAGCCCGACACTATCCAGGTCTTGAATAAAACCATTCCCGTTCATGCGTATTTCAGGGCCTTCCTTCCACACGAGCCCTGGTATGTTCTCGAAATTCTTCCTCTCTCCATCTGAAGACAGGGCATCCAAGAAGAGCCGAAACCCGATCTCCCCCTCGCCCTTAAAGGCGAAATCGATCGTTTCCCCAAAAAACTTCATGGTTTCCACCGGGAGTACTGTCGGATGACATCCTCCCAGTATGATCCTTGTCTCAGGGCACTTTGATTTTATGGCCCTTGAAACGTCCTTGACTTCGTGTATGTCCTTTGTCCATATTTGGAAGCCCACGACATCTATATTGTTTCTGTTGACGATCTCGGCAATAGTGTCAGCGCGCAGTCGCCCCCTCAAGGCATCCAATATGCTCACGTTATGATAGGCTCTAATCTGAGTGGCCAACCACCCGAGCGAAATTGGCGGGATCACCTCATCGCTCACGCCAAAGGGCCTTACCAAGAGTATCCTCAATGGTCTGGAGATAATCAAACCCTCCTGTCAGTCAAAGATCCTGTAACGGAACAGGCTCCACATAGCTCCGATTCCGTGCTTCCAACTTATTTTCTTCCCTTCCCCATAGGTTCTGCCGTAATAGGAAATAGGCATTTCATAGATCCTCAATTTTCTCTTCAATAGCTTGGCCGTGATTTCCGGCTCGATGTTAAATGTATTGCTTCTCAGGGGAATATCCCTAAGTATGCCAGACCTTATCATCTTGTAGCAGGTTTCCATGTCCGACAGGGTCGTATTGAAAAGGATATTTGTTAACAAGTTCAGGAAGCGATTCCCAATCAGGTGCCAAAACATAAAGACTCGCTGAGGTCTCCCTCCTGACAGCCTTGAACCAAAGACTGCATCCGCGAAACCGTCCGCTATGGGCTGGATCAGGTCTAGGTATTCCTTGGGGTCATACTCCAGATCCGCATCCTGAAAGACGACGACATCACCCGTAACGTGCGGAATAGCTGTCCTTATTGCGGCTCCTTTGCCGCGATTTTTCTCGTGATAGAGCTTTTTGACATTGTCATAGGGGAGTTGTGCCAGAACGTCTCGCGTCCCATCCGTTGAACCATCATCAACGATGATGATCTCCTTTTCCAATTCAACGGCCTCCACCTTCCTCACGATTTCTGACACGGTCCCGACTTCATTGTAGACCGGCATGATCACGGAAAGCTTGCCTTGGAAATTGTAGTTTCCGACCATTACCTGACGTCTCCCTGTTCTCCTCGGCCACACAAAGATTCCATTGTCCCGGAGCCTGCGTCAATCTTCTGCTGTGGACGACCGCAAATTGTTCTCCTCCATAAACCGAATGAGCAAACCGAATGAGCCCTGGCTGACGCGGGTTGATGTCCAGGGATTTCTTGCACACCCTTAGGGCCTCTACTCTCTTTCCGATCATTAGTAAAGCCAAACCCCAGTTGTTCAGGTACCTTGTATCGTTGGGCTTGAGTTCCACGGCCTTTTCCAGAAAATCGGCAGCCTTTCTGTAGTCTCCAATCTTGTGATAGTAATAGCCCCAGTTGTTGTAGACGACGCTGAGGTCTTCATGATAGAGCAATGCCTTTTCCAGTTCCTCTTTCCCCTCCTTCAACAAACCCCTATCTATAAAGAAAATGGCTATGTCGCTGTGGATCAACTCATCATCATAGCCTATCTTGGAGGCAAGCATGATGGTCTTGGCACCCCTGGAGACCTGCCCTGACATGAAAAGATCCTTCCCCCTGTTGAAGTGATAATAGGAGGTTACTTCCCTTGTCATGAAGTCTCTCTGGAAATCCCCGTAAAAGCTTTCCTCGGAATAGTAGCTCCACACCGTGTCTGGGGCTGAGATGTAAGTGTCCCTTTTAACTACCTTATGAAGGACACCGTAGGGAATGAGACTATATGAGGATGGGAGATCAATTGCATAGGGGCCAAAGACCGCGTAGTAGACATCCCTTCCGGCCCTTGTCTTTAGCACATCCCACTCCCTTTGCCTCCGGAGGTCTTTCCATTCTTCACTGTAAGGGGCTGCCTTCTCCTTGTTATCAAGCCATTTGTAGAAGATGTTATTCCTGTCGAACAAGGTCACGCCCTCCCCCATCTTCTCCACAATCCGGCCATACAGAATAGGGAACACGTAATTGTCCCCGTTCATGAAGAGGATATCTCCACTCTCGGCGGTTCTAAAAATATTAACAACATGCTCATAGGCGCTGTAGTTTCGACCCTGGTTGCACACGCCAAAATTAAGCAGGAAGAAGATCGCGGGCACGGCACAGAATGACGCCCTCACCAAGCCGCGAATGGGAGAGCGGACAGGTCTGGTCTTTTCTAACACTGCGACCACCCTTGTAATGCCGTTCCCGCAGAGTATGGCTATGACCAGGGAGGTAGGCAAGTTGAATGCCGTTATCTTGAGAGAGATGATATTGAGAAAGACCGTGTAGAAGAGATCACACAGGACCACCAGGGCAAAAAACAGCTTCCACCGAAACGACGGCAATCCAAGCCAGCCCCACCCGGCAAGGGCCAAGAGCAACCCAAATTGAGAAGCGATGAACTGGATCGCCTCTTTCGTCCTCCACAGATATTCGGCGGGCGCCCTGCTAAAGACATAGCTGGCCCTGTGGGAGCGACCCGAAACATGGGCCAGGAATCTGTCCCAGGTGTTGGGATCGCCCCATGTAATGGCAGCCCCTGCATCTGTGCGCACGGGGAGGTAAAGATAGATGAGCAGTGGGATGACAAAAAGGACAGATATGACAACAAACCTTCTAAGATTCAAAATGGCTTCCCTGTCCCTGAAAAAAATAAGAGATAGCACGGGTGGTGCGAGCATCACCGTTTGCATATGATTGCCGAAGCTCAGTCCTGTCAGGAAGACAAAGAGGCCCAGGAGGTGAAATTTCCCTTCCTTGTCCCACCAGTACAAGATCCTGATCAGCAGCGCTACAAAGAAGATATGAAGTGTGTAGACCTCTGCCGAGGCCGTTTGAGACCAAAAGACCTGCACAAAGGCCAGGATCAGCGTACTGAAAAAGGCCCCGAGCCTTGACCCTGTCATCTCTCTGACAAGAGAATAGAGGATCCACAGGGTGGCCGTCGCGAGGACTGCCGACATGACGTTCATTCTGAAGCCAACATTGCCGATGGGCAGTAGGCAGAAGAGCTTGCCCAGAAGGGCATAAAGGGGGTAGCCGCTGTTGTGTGGGATCCCCAATGAAAAGGCTGCTGCCGTGAGTTCCCCGCTGTCTCCGAGGTACACTGTTGGACAGATGGTGCCAGCATAGGCACCGAATATGAGGATCAGCAGGAGAACGGATGCCATGAGAGATCAACCTTCCTGTCTTGCCTTGCCGATAATGAGGCCTTCTTTTTCCATGAACGCCTTCAGTTCCGGCTGGTCTTCGTTGAGGTCGATGGACTCCTTGAAGGCATCTAGGGCCTCCTCCACCCTTCCCATCCTGTACAGGGCCAGTCCCAGGTTCTTCAAATAGGAGGGCTTCTTGGGTTCCAGCTCCAGGGCTTTTCTGAAGTACTCCGCAGCCTTCCGATACTCCCCCATCTTGTAATAATAGACCCCCCAGCTGTCGTTGGCGACCCCGGGATCCTTGTGGGCCAATGCCTTTTCCAGCTCGACCCTGGCCTCTTCATAGAAACCATAATCAGCAAGGAGGGTAAATATCTTCATGTGGACCATGTCGTCGTCATGGCCTATCTGGGAAGCGTTCTTCAAATACCTGAGCCCGAGGCGGATTTGTCTTGCTATGAACAGATATTGACCGTATCTGAGGTGAAAATGAGCTTGGACCTGCCGGGTCATGAAATCTTTCTCAAAGCTTTCGTAGAAACTCTCCGCCGAATAATATTTCCATATATTCCTGATTCGATAAGGATCAAGGGGGTCCTTCTTCATTTGCACACTATGGAGGGTGCCCAATGGAACGAGCTGGAATCCTTCGGGCACGGACAGGGCTGTGGGCAGGAAGGTGGAGTAATAGATTCCCGCCGGGAACATCCTTTGGACGATCTCTGCTTCGAGCATGTCCCTGTATTGCTTCCATTCGCCAAAGAATGGACCCTTCCTTTCCCCGACGTAAGGCATCTTGTACAGGATATTGCTCCGATCAAACAATAGGAGGTCCGGCCGCATCCTTTCCGCTATCCGACCGTAGGCCACAGGGAAGAAATTGTTATCCCCCTCGAGGAAGAGAATGCTGCCTTGATCTGCGGTCCTCAGGATATTAACAGTGTGCTCATAGGCCGTGTAATTTGGGCCCTGGTTGCAAGAAACGAAGTTCAGGAACAGCGGAATGGCGGGCATGACGTAGCAGCACCCCCTCACTAACCTGACCGTCCCCGGACTCACCTTTGAGAGGCTTCCGACCCATGCCAACCCCTTGGCAAGGCCTAGCCCTGTCAGCACGGCAAGGGCAAGGAGCGTGGGAAGGGCAAAAGGGGTGACCTTGAGGGAGATGACATTGAGAAACACGGTGTAAATGAAATCAAAAGTAATGAGGAGGATAAAGAATACCTGCCAGCGCAACGGCCTCAACTTGATAAACCCAAAGATCCCTATCCCTATTAGCACGCCAAGCTGGGAGCCCACCAGCAACAGGGTCTGGTTGGTACGGCGGAAATACTCCAGAAAGGATTGATGCAAGACATAGACTTCTCGATGCGTCCGCCCTGTCACGTGGGCCAGGAATCTATCCAGATTATTCGGGTCGCCCCAGTGAATGGCCGCTCCAGCGTTTGTGCGTACGGGCAAATAGAGGTAGAGAGAGAGCGCCACCAAGAACAGAACCGTAAGGACCACGAAATTGCCCGGGCTCAGGAGCATCCTCCTATCCCGCCAGAGCACGAAACAGATCGCCGCAGGTGCCAGCATGAGGGTCTGGAGGTGATTTCCAAAACTCAGCCCTGAAACAAAGGCAAAAAGGCAGAGGAGATGGAAATGTCTCTCCCTGTCCCACTTCCACAGGATATTGATCAACAGGGCAACAAAGAAGAGGTGCATCGAATACACTTCAGCCGAGGTGGTTTGCAGCCAGAACAGAGGCGTAAAAGCCAATATGAGGGAAGAGGAAAAGGCCGCAACCCCGGATGTACCCATGCCTGCGACAAACCTATAAACAAGCCACAGGCACCCGACCGCGAATGCACCTGACACAAGGTTCATCCTGAAGCCCAGGTTGCCTATGGGTATCAGGCAAAAGATCTTTCCTGCAAGGCTGTACAGGGGGTAGCCGCTGTTGTGGGGAATACCAAGAGAGAAAGCTGCAGCGCTCAGTTCTCCACTGTCGCCCAAATAGACCGTCGGGGAGATTGTCGCCAGATAGACCCCAAAAGAGAGGATGACCAAAAATGAAGGTAGTAAGCATTTTGATTTTTCATCACCCATTTTTGCACACGCGGCATTCAAGTTCACTCGCCTTCGCCTCAGATGCCCCAGGCTCCTGCGGGGGGAGCTTCACTCGTGCTGGTGACGATCCGCCCCTGTCTCAGGAGAACCTTCTATTTCCCTGTCCTTTTCTTCCCCATCAATGCCGTACAGACTTCTTACGATATAAAGGGGGCGTTTCTTGGCTTCATCATATATACGGGCCATGTATTCCCCGAGGAGTCCGATGGCAATGATCTGGATCCCCCCCAGGAAAAGAATAAGGGTCACAAGGGTGGTGAAGCCTGTTTGTGCCACTTCAATCCCCAGCAGCCGCCTGACAACAAAAAAACAGGCCAGCAGAAACCCAACGATGCTAATGATCATCCCCATGCAGGTCATGATCCTGAGGGGCTTGTAAGAAAAGCTGAATATGGCATCCAGGGCGTAGCTGACCAGGCGCTTGAGCGATTGCTTTGGTGTGCCTGCAGCTCTCTCATCCCTGTCATAGTAAACAACGTCCTGGGTGAACCCTACCCAGCTCCTCAGGCCAGGGAAAAACCTGTTCTTTTCAGGCAACCTCTTGAGCTCTTCTACTGCTTGCCTGTCCAGGAGCCCGAAGATTCCGGCATGGGAAGGTATTGGGTAGTCACTAATCCAGGCAAAAAGCCTGTGAAAGACTTCAAAACCGACCCTCCTTATACCTCTCTCTTTGCGGCTCCTCCGCTGGGCCCGCACGACCTGCCTTCCATCCTGCCACCTTGCCAACAGCTCAGGGATCAGTTCCGGAGGATCCTGGAGATCCCCGTCCATAAAAATGGCAACATCTCCGTTACAATGGGCAAGCCCTGCGGTGATAGCAGATTGGTGTCCAAAGTTCCTTGAAAGGTCCACTATGGTGAACTTTGGATCTTTTTTACTCTGCTCCAGCATTATCTCAAGCGAACGGTCGGTACTTCCGTCGTTTACGTAAATGACCCGCCATGAAACCCCTTCCTGTTGATCACAGACCTGCTTCA
>JAFDHO010000166.1 GCA_019308745.1 Deltaproteobacteria bacterium | reverse complement strand
GGAAATCACAACGAAATGAAGCGCAACGCAGAAATTGGACTTTTTACGAAGCCATCACCCTTGTACCTCTTATCATAGGGTAACCCATGCGATTCATGCGAACATTTCTATGAGATCAGATGCGGAAATGATCTTTACTGATCGATATTCCTTCAAATTCAGCAAATCTTTGTCCCCGGTGACAATGCATGCGGCAGTGCCGGCAATTGCACAGGAGAGAAACTTGTCATCTTCGGGGTCCCTGCAGGCCCCTTTGACGCCCCTGCTCACCTCGACCACCTCGAAAAAAGGGAGAATCTCATACTCGATGATGGACCTTATTTCCCCGGTTGACAGGGTGAATTTCGGGTACTCGAGAACCCTTCTCAGTTCGTGGAAGGTTTCCTTTGAAACAAGCGGAATGATCTTGCCTTCCTGCCACAGTTCCACGATCCTTGAGAGTCGCCCCGTGAAAAGCAATGCGGATATGACCACGTTGGTATCGAGGACGACCCTCATTACCTTTTTTCGCTTCTTGCCCACTCGACCGCTTCATCAACGTCCTTTTCCGTCAATCCGAGCCTTTTGATCTTTTCACGAATGGTATCGAGGGAGGACGGCACAGGGGTTATTCTCACGGGAACCAAGCGGATTGAGTTACCGTCTATGCTCACGTCGAAATACTCAACATTTGGGAAGGCCCGGACAATCTCCTTGGGCAACGTGATCTGGTTCTTTGATGTTTTCTTGGCAAGCATATTTCCTTACCTCCTTTTTTCAAGGATACCTTGGAATCCGCTTTCCTGTCAACTCCCTTCTCGCCCCTTTCGCCGAACCCCCGAAAGGTGATCCCTTGTACATCCTGGGAAGCCTTATAACCTCCTTTGGCTCCAGCGTGAACCTCAGGTGCCGAGGCGGGCAGATACCATTCTTCTTTGTACCCATGAGAGATCGTCCTGTTATACGCGCTCATAATAGCTAAAGCCTTTGCTGGATTTAACAAGACGGTAGGGAAGCAAAACACCTTTGCGCACTCGGTCCTTGACAGGTGCTATCTTCTTGTCCGTATAGACATTGACCTTTTCAAAGGTGAGACTCTCTCCCCAGTCGTCCATCATTTGTACAATTCCAAGGACGAATGTGTCCGCGTTCCTAGCCCTTATTAGGCCATCTTTTATGTAAGCGCCGTCCATCTTAACAAAACCTTCCGGCAATTCCTCCGCAGTATAGGGGGCGGCTAGTAGTTGGAAGAAACTGCCTCTCTTGCCAAAATAGTTGACTTGCCCCAAAAGTGCAGATAGCTCCATGATGTCGGTGTCCAGAGGCACGCCAAAAGCAAATGCTAAGGGTCCCTCTAGGTGCGCATACTCCCTAAATGCGATTGTACGATCCATAGCTTCTTCAGGCTCTTTCTTGCGAGTAGGTTTGAGTATTTTAGTGAAAAGGTTAGTGACGACCACCCGCACCGGCGGACGCACAGCTATGGAGATTTCCTTGATCCAATCGAAGGCCACTGCCCCCGCTGCGAATCCCTTGGTACGTAAAGCTGCGTCCAGGAGAGCTGTGCGAACGGCAAAAGGCGTAGGTAGAAATAAGGTTTTTGCTCCGGATGAGGTTGCTACTCCTGAGCGAAACGAAAACAGAGTAACCGGCTGGTATTCAGCGATCAGCCACATTGCTTTCCCTCCTACCAAGCCAACTTATAGGGACGTGTGCTCTGAATAAGCCCTTTCATCACCTCAGCGAATTGCCCCATGGAATCGAAGCGATGGACAACCACTGCTCCCGGTTTCAGGCCATTCAGGGCAGTTGCCACCCTCTCTACCTCCTGGCGATAGTTCCCCTCCAGCGGGCTCAGGGCTGGTGCTGGCATCACCTTACTGGTCACAGTAACTGCACCTTCAAATTCCACGATATGGGGATTCTGGGTGCCCCGCATCGCCCCGTTGGGTTCGACAAAGGTGTAGAGGATGCTCTCCAGGAAGGCCAGGTAGCGCTTTTCTCGCTCTTCCTCAGCGATGGAATACTGCTGGGATATGTCGTTGAAGCCGATGCGAGCCATCTCGAAGTTGGCAACGATGGCATAGACGCCAGAGCTGGCCGGGCGGTGAAAGATAGCCTGCTGTTGATCCTCTTCTGCCCTCTCACCACGTTCGGCTGCGTAACGCACGTGGAAGTAACTTTCAGTGGTAGTGTACTCTGGTACACCAACCACCCAACCGAATTCGGCTACTGATTTCCGAGGTATCGCTCGATTCCCTTTTGCAATAAGATTTCCTGCCAAATCATCAATAATGCATTTCCCCAACAGGTCATTGATGACATCACCATCCGTTTTAGCAAGGTTTCCCATAAAATCGCTATCATCCAAAATACGACTAGCGCTGAATTTTTGACAGCCTTTGCAAAGAGGGAAACCATTCCCCTTTGCGAGCAAGTACAGGTGCTCAGCCTGAATATGCTTGAACATGTCCCCGGAGATAGCGTTGACGGTAGCAAGTTTATACTCGCCACTGTTCCGATCCCGGTAGACCACGCTAACCATACGAGTTGCAATCTGGTTTCCCTCGCCTCCCTCATTGTTCAGGGAATGCACGTCAAGGATGGCCCTCCCGCAAATGGAAAGGGAATAAATTCCATTTCTTTGACTCATTTTAGCTCCTCCTCCCTTCATTTCTGATAATCAATAGTTTCCTCCTCCTCCTTCGGCTCTCTGGCGTAGCCAAAGGCGATCAGCAGGCTAGCAATGGTTACCGCGCCATACCTATCTATCAGGCGCACGATGTCTTCTATATCAGTAGTTAAGATGTTCTTCCGATACTGCTTACCGGTCTTCTCGTAGACACGAGCATTCTCGGCATTATAGCTCTGGGTAAACTCACTCAGAGTGGCTATGAACTCGTCGTTGTAAAGGGCCTTGCGCTTGAGTTCCTGCCCGAGGCCATAGCGTATATCGTACTCGCTCTCGCCTCGTCCTCGATACTGAGGGATGATCGTGCTGCGGCGGATGGCCTCGGCAATGTTGCGAAAGCCTGGCGTCTCTAAAATTGGTCCTAACGGTTCATTACTCTTCATGATCAACACCTCCAAATTTTTGGTAGTGAACGGCCTGACCCAATAATGGTCCCGATCCAGTTCCCGCATCAGGAATGGGCCGTAGGCGGCTGTGAAGTCAAAGAATGCGGTCCATTTCCCACCGGATAGGAAGTCTCGATAGTAGACCAGCAGGTCGTATCCTCCTCTCACCTCATCAATGCTCCGAATGATATTCTCGTGTTCTTCGATCACCTCTTTGTAGACATTCACATCCTCCACTGATTCCACCCGCATCCAGCGTGGCAGTTCAATGAAGGAGAGGTTCATGACTGCTGAAGCCTGGCCCAGGCTTTTGTAGTAGGCTACATACATTCCAGCCACGAAGTTTTCAGGGCCTTGGCCAAAAAGTTCGTTTAGGAGGTCCGCTTCCTTGGCTGCCTGGCAGTAATCCAGAAAGCAACGGGTATAATGGAGGGCAGCCAGAATATCCATCTTTACGGCGGTGTCGTTCCATAACGCCTCTTGAAATTTGTCCAAAATTTGATCGTTAACCCCCAACCGCATGTTCACCGGCGCCAGAGCATAGGTTTTGCGGTCACCCGTGCCCTGCACCCGGCGGGGCACAGCGCAGTGATACATACCAACGGCCTTCAAGTACTCGAGCAACCAAAACGACTCTATATTACCCATCTTTAGACGGCTTGCCTTGGGTTCATTCAACCCTTTACCCTGGCTAGGGTTGAATAGTTGGAGAAGAGTGGCGCCATTTCTGTCCTCTACGCCCAGCTCCCTCATTCGTTTACGCCATGCACTTTCCACGGCTCCTACATCTAGTCCCGGCGTAAAGCAGAACATCAGGATGTGCCTCAGGTTCTCATTAAAATGGCTGGTAGTTCCCTGCCAACGCAGGATCAGTTTGTTATATGACTCCACTGCTTGCATGCGCCGCTCCCCCACCCAGGCGAATATGGGAAACTGGGGGTGTGGCTTAACCCGGACGAGTTGCTCCTGTGGCATTTTCTCCCGGTCATCCTGGGGAAGCTGGATGAATCGCCTGAATCTATTCCACTCCTGCTCATAGTCCACAATCATGGAAGCCGGCAGGCTTGCCAGATCCTCCTGATTAGACCTGTCGGTGTAGATATAAGGGGCCAACGTGGGAAATGGTGCCTGGTCTACCCACTCTTCTCGCAGGCAGTGACTTAACTCGATGGCATAATAGGGTCCATAGTCCCGTATGCGCACCCAGTGGTCATTTCCCAAAAAGTGGGTTAGAACGCTATCCAGTAGCGTGGCCACGCCATAGGCCAGGAACACGTCGGCAAAGGTGCCAGTTCGCTTGTCTACATAGTAGACCTTTTGATACATGAGATCCCCCCGCTACATACCGTTATTCATTTTTCACTCAACTCCCCAAATGGCTCCCTGGTCTGCCAACCTGATGGTCCGCACGATGAGGAAATAAGCCAGCAGTTCCTCTGAGGATTCGGACTGGACCAGAAGCCCTGTAATAGGTTGGGGTGACTTGCTTGTTTCCAGGGCGTTGGCGTGGTCCCCACCCGCACCCAATCCCACCAGAACCTGAGCCAGAGTTATCACGGCAGCCGTGTGAAGGTTGAAGGCCTTGTATCTGTCGGCCTTTGGAGAGTGATGCCGGACGATGGCCGTAAAAACGGCTTTCATTAGTTTGATTTCTGGATCGTTTGGCCCCGGCTTCCCCAGTAGTTGGTGCAGTATCCTCAAAGTCGCCACGGCCCCCTCACCCGCATGGGGAGGACGGGAATAAGACATCTCAGCCTCCGCGCTCCGATGACGAAGGTCCTCCGAATCATAGTCCGTGTGGGCCAGTATACAGCTCTCGGCTACAGGTGCGCCGATCCGTTCTTGCCACTCGTGGGCCCATTTCTGCCAGCCACGGTCCATTTTCCCCACATCGTGCAGTGCGACGGCCAAACGAATCGCCGACTCGATTGAACCCGCCGACAATCCCATTCGTTCTTCCAAGCGACTTGCTGCATATGCCATCTCCTTGGCCAATCGACCGTGGCACGCGACTAACATCTTTTCGACATGCTCTTGATAACTTTCTCGGCGGTATCGCCACTTGAGTCTCTGCTGGGCTGGCACAACGACGCCGCATTGCGACGGGGAAGCAAGGCTATCACCAGGGTCAAAGCGGAAGCCTAGCTCGGCGTCGTAGCGCACCAGAAACGGGTTTACCACATGAACCGCAGAGTTCCTTAACTCTCGATGGTCCTTTACCGTGACCCACTCGTAGTGTAACGGACGATCTTCACCATTTTCGCCAGTCTTCTCCCCAGGGTACTTGAGGAGCCATTGGATCTCTTCATTGGGCAATCCTGTCTCTTGCCATGCTTTGAACTGCTTATGCAGGGTATTGGAAGATAATGAGAAACCTTCCAACTCATAGGGATTGTCGATTCTCACTGGATTGGAATGAATAAGCACCGTCACGGAATCATCGTGCCGGATCAGTTCCCGAGCAAGCCCCATTTCCTGTCCCATGATAGCCTTGTTCATCTGCCGACGGTGGACATAGCTGGCCTGTTCCAGGCCAGCCAGCATTCGGGCATCCACCTCGGTGTGAACCTGGTTCACTAATCTCTGCTCGTTTGCAAAATCCATGTTCTTTCTTACAAAGGAAGGGAGAGCCTCCCATGTCTTCTGGCATAAAATTGGCTGGTAAGGCGCATAGTTAGGCTCTCCTCGCCGGTTCAGCGGCACTTTGTAAATGTAAACATCGCCACTCTCGCCCCAGAAACGTGCGCAACGGCCGGCACGCTGTAAGACGGCACTGGCAGGAGCCACTTCGGTGTGCATTACCTCACAGGTGATATCCAATCCTACCTCGATCACCTGCGTAGCCACGAGGATGACTCCACCTTCTCTATCCCGCTCTTTGCCGAAGAGACGGCGCGCCTCGTCTTCCTTATTTCGCCGGTCATCCCGTAGAAACCGGGAATGTAGGAGTATAACCTGGATGTTCGAACCAGCCTTGACCCTTAGTTCCTCATAGAGTGCCCGGGCCCGATCCACAGTATTGCAAATGGCAATGGAGCGGGTGCAATGATGCTGTAGCACACTCTTTGCTGTTAGCAGCCCATCTATCTTATGAAACCATCGCTTTTTGTCTCTTTGTGTGGGAATTCTCTGAACCTCTTCATTGCCCACCGTTACCTGTTCAGCATCGAGCAAGCAGGCCAGCCGATCAAGCGTCTCTCTGGAAAAGGTCGCTGTCATCAATACAAAGGGCGTGACGCCCTTCAGCATACGGAGCATTTCCAATGTGGTAGGCAACGTTGATCTTGAATCCAGCAAGTGGAACTCATCAAAGACCAGATAGGAAGAGACCACTGCCCCCGCGTTCAGATTGCCTTGACGCAGGCTCAAGGAGTAAGGGATGTTCAGAAAACTAGAAAGAACTTGGTCAATAGTGGCAAAAGTGATATCTCCCTCTAGTTTGCGATCATCCTGTTGTTCTCCGGTCTGTAAACGAGCATCAAGTTCGGCATGGCTTCTATTCTTCAGGTCTTCATAGAAACTCCGGGCCAGTACCCGCATGGGCACGCAGTAAAGCATTTTCTGTGGGAAATCCAGGCCATGAACTCGTGCCAAGAGATAGGGAAACAAAGCGGCTTTGGTCTTGCCTGAGCCAGTTGGGGCCTGCAGGATGACGTTTCGCCCAGCAAGAAGATGTCTGGCTGGCTGGATTTGAAAACCACCATACGGGCCACCTACCTGGAAAATCTTAGCAAAGGCTTCGTTCAATGCTTGCTCGGACTCCATACTGCTTTTTTACCGCTCTCTTGAAGTCGTCTCAGGGAGTTTCCCAATTTTCTTCCTTTCCAACAAAAAACGACCTAAGCCGACCTATTACTTATTTCTGTCCAATATAATCCACAATGGCCTCATAGTCTTCTTCGGTAAGGTCCTCAGGCCTTTCTTTGCCTGCAAAGGCTGTGATCGTGGCGAGCCCCACATCCACCAGGGGATGGCCGGTAAACGACGGCATTCCTTCACCTCCTTTCAATTTGCCCCTTGTCAAAATGCCCTGATTGCATCGGCCTTTCACCCATGGTCCATCCATTCATCCCCTCTTTTGCCGTGCCGCTTCCCGCATTGTCTGCAAATCCAGCACCTCTGCCACTTCGTACCGGGGTGGGACAGCTCCCGCTACTGGTCTCATCCGTAAGTGGGCCGGGAAATATCCACACCGGCCGTGCAGCTCTGCCAACAAGGCCACGGCTACGAAGTGGAACGACGGCGGGTTGACCAACAGTGGCGTCGTCTGCCACTCGGACGGCGAAAGGCCGCATTGGCCAGCCAGCGCCACCACCTGCGGCACTAGCGGCTGCCGGGGGTCAATCTGGGTGGGGATTTCCACCACCCGCTCTATCCTCTGTCCCGTGAGAGCCTCTATCTGCCGGATGTGATCCCTGGTGAGGGGATGGGAGAAATTGAGAAGGATCATCCTTGAACCTCGTCGCCTTTCTTGTCTATCAGTGGCAGCCCGGTTTGGTCATCTCTGGCCAGCGGTAACGCCACTGGTCTGCTTCGCCGCTTGTTGCCCACAAACCACTCAAATTGCGGATGGTTCACGTCAAACCGCTTTGTCGGACGGGGGTAATGAATCGGCAATGCCGGCGGCTTTTCCAACAACGCCCGCAAATCGGCCAGTACGTCGGCGATCCCCTCTCCGTAAAGATCTTGCATCGTTCTAGGAACTCTTGCTTGTGCCGCGTCCCGTCTATGGGCTGCCAACCCGCATCCTGCTCCAGCGATTGCAGCCGCGTTTCCCAGTCAAGGATTTGTACGCTCTCCACCGTCACCTTGACCGAGCCAAAGCCCAGCGGTTTGGCGTAGCCCAGGCGGTGGAACATCCCCTCTTCCAGTTCCAGTGCGTAGAGCAGTGCACCCAGTTCCAACGGGGCCAGGTTTTCAAAGTCCAACGTAAAGGTGAATGTGGCGCCCGGTAGGAGCGTGCTGCGCACGGTGCGGTTCTGGTCACTCGCTTCGTTGCGTTGATACTCGTCGGGATTCGCCTGCCCCTGGTAGCGATAGAACTTGCGCCCGCGTAACCGTGCGCCGTCGGTATCATAGTTCACCGTGGCGTCGGGTTGGCCTTCCGAGTTGAGCAGGTAGAACGGCGTGGTGGTTGGCTTGGGGGTGGAGAGAATAGCCAGGGTGGTCTCCGGTAATTCCGCCGCGCTATGGGTCAAGACGCCGTGCGAGAAGCGCACCCGGCCTGCATAGGCCACCCGGTCGGCCTCCTTGGGCGGACTATCCCACACCCAGCCGAAAACACGGCAGGCGGGGCAGAGCGTATCAGGGTTTTTACATCGGTGGAGATGATCGGACTGCAATAGTTTGCCGATTGCTGTACGATACCGAAGCCGTGGCACTTTAGTTGCGGCAATGTTCCTAACTGTCCTGTTATTTTCCTCCAACTCAACGTAGACCAAATCATCAGGGGTCAGCATGGTATGCTGATGTGTTGATGAAAAGCCTGGTTCCTTGAATTGTTGACTGAGGATTTCGTTGTAATCCTCCTGTCTTTCCAAATCGAATTCCACCCAACGACATTCATCTATATCTGGCTGATAGAAGAATCTCTCATTCAACTTCGTGTCAATATTTGCCCCAGTAATTTTGAGCCGTCCTTCGACCACATTCTCTGCCTGAGGAAACTCGCTTCCCGTCTTGCCCAGCTTTGTCACAAAGGGGACTCCTTTCTTGGGCTTGTGTATGACTGCGAGTGCCTTCTCCCCGGTTCGCCACGACGAGTCAAGCAGTATGGGTTTCTTGCTCCCCGGATAAGCCCCCACTGCGGCCTCTTTACACAATGCAATTCGCCCAGGCGCACCATCAGTTGCCAGTGTCTTTACTATGCCCGGCTTCATTCTTCGCGCTGCGATAACATCACGATAAGACAGCCGAGATTGCTCATCAAATACCACAAAGCACGAATTTGTTACAGCCTCAAAGACAGAGCACACCATCCCGCGCAGGCTGCTGGCCGGCAGAGCTGGCTGTTGATCCACCTGGAAAAAGCGATAGGTGCGGTGCTCTCCGACCTTGCCCTCCACAGCGTGCGAGTCAGAGATAAACAGCGG
>JAFDHO010000409.1 GCA_019308745.1 Deltaproteobacteria bacterium | reverse complement strand
ACGGCAGGGGAACTATGGAGAACAATTAGTTGGGCTATGGTAAAGGGAGAGGTATCCGGAGATGAATATTACAAAGCTCAAGAAACTATCATACGATGAAGTAGTCAAATGCAACAAATGCGGATTTTGCTTGCCAAGTTGCCCTGTCTATCTGGTTGAGAAGAAAGAGTCGGCCTCGCCCAGGGGGAGGAACGCCATAACTCGGGCGGTCATCGAAGGCAGGCTGGATATGAGCCATGATACGGAGAGGGCCATTTTTTCCTGTCTGGGTTGTGGGGCCTGCAAGCAGGTGTGCCTGTCTTCCGTGGAGACAAAGGATCTGATATTCCGTGACCGGGAGTGCCAGGTCGGCGAGGGATTGTATCCCAAGATTGCGGATCGGGTCGTGGCCTTTCTGAAAGAAGAACACAACATCACCGATGACGACAACGAGGAACGGGGAGAATGGCAGGACCTGATTAAAGATCTGCCGGAGCGGGCCTTTGAAAAGGCCCGTGCAGAAGTGATTTTCTTCGTGGGCTGCGTAGCCTCTTTTTTCCCCATGGCCCAGAACATACCCGTGAACATGTCCCGCATCATGCTGAGCGCAGGGGTGGATTTCTCCATCCTTGGGGGGGAAGAATGGTGTTGCGGGTTCCCCCTCATCGGAGCGGGGATGCCCAATGAGATGGGCGAGCTGAAAGAGCACAATATGGAAAAAGTAGAAGAGGTGGGAGCCAAGACCGTTGTCTTCACCTGCCCTTCCTGCTACCACACCTGGAAGCACCTTTACGAACTAAACGATGTGAATCTTTATCACTCCAGCCAATTCATCGATCAACTGATCAAGGACGGCCGACTTAAACTCAAGAAGAAAAATGCTGTCACCGTGACATACCATGATCCCTGCGACCTGGGCCGGAATACCGGGGTTTTTGATGAGCCGCGCAATGTACTGAGGGCCATCCCCGGCCTGACGCTCGTTGAGTTGCCTCTCAATCGCCAGCTTTCCATGTGCTGCGGTGGAGGGGGTAACGTGGAGATGGTCAACCCGGAACTCTCTGCTGCAATCGCCCAGATGAAAATCGACGAAATACGATCTACGGGTGCCGATATGGTGGTATCCGCCTGCCAACAGTGCCTCCGGACAATAGCCACCAGGGCAAGGAAGCAAAAAATAGATCTCGCGGTAAAGGATCTCACGGAACTGGTCGCCGAGGCCATGGAATAAGGACCACGTCTCGAAAAGTGAAGGATTTGTCCTCAAAAGAGTTTTTGTTGTTGAGTCTCCTACCTCGCCTTTCAGGGGCGCCTATCCCGCTTTGAGCCTTCCTTCTATCTCTTTTATTCGGCGGCTGAGCATGTCCAGCCGGTCACTCAACTTTTTCACGGCCAGAAGATAGTTCCTCGTGCTCTTGTCCAGGAGCTGGATGTTCCGCCAACTCAAGAACCAAGCGGTCATATCATAGGCAGAGTTTATGATGTGCTGCATGGATGTGACCACCAGGCCTGCCTGGGCGTACTGGGGACGCGGCTTTGAAGGGCTGATCTTCGGCTGGTCTTACTTTCCCTCTTCTCCACTGGTGCAACGCCGCTGGTCGCACAGGAAAGCAAGAAGAGCAACAAGAGAATGAGCGGGCCAGGAAAAAGAATCTGTAGATTCGCATACCCTTTGAACCCCTGCACACACTCCGGAGGCCCAGGGTCAGGTACCATGCCACTGGTGCAGTTCACGGTCGTGCAGCCCGTGCAGGAAGAGATGCAGGCATCGACGCAACCATGGACACACCGGTCTTCGCCGGCCGCAGTGCTTCCGGCCATGATCGAGATGATCTGATAGGATGCAGTGGCAAGGATCGTTAAACCGCAACCCTTCAGGAACCTTCTCCTCGAGTCGTCCATGAGACCGCCATCTCTAGACCGTTCTTCGTTCCCCATTTTTTCACCTCCTAATCATTTCGGCCAGGTGCCAGTTCCCATCTGGATGGTGTCCAGGGACCTGCCTTCGTATCAACAATGTACCGTCTGATGAGGATCGAGGGCTACCGAGGGATCCCGGGCCGATGCAGAGGGCCGGCACATGGATGCCTCTTCCGCCAGCTCCCAGAAAAGCAGCTCCAGGATCTTCTTGTTATAGTTACAGTTGATCTTGGAGCAGTATTCGGCTATTTCAGGTGTTACATCCGGGTTACTCAGTACGGTGAGCCTTGTTACGGGGCAACCTCCGCCGCATATGTAACGCCAGGAACAACCACGACACTCATCGATGTGATCAACCTGCAGGGTCTTGATCATCCATTCGACCAGGTC
>JAFDHO010000165.1 GCA_019308745.1 Deltaproteobacteria bacterium | reverse complement strand
CCCATCAATTCCTTAACCTTCTCCCTCCTGGCCTTGCCCTTCTTCGCCTTGACATCCTTACCAATCTCAAATACCCTCTTCATCAGCGGCTCCTCCTTTCAAATAGTTTTCTAAGTAACTATAATCAAAACTATTATAGGAGCCGCTACCTTAAATATCAACTAACTCTAACACACCCTCAAAGAATGGTGATGTCCTTGATTTCTCCCATGTTCATTGGGTCTACTCCTGAGGAAAGAATCGTCTCCGCCACCTCGGGCGAGACATACTGCGCAAAAAGAGTTCGAATCCGCATCCTCGCCGCTCTTTCCTCTGTTATCCTCAGGCTTTCCAGCGCCATCACGGCCTGCCGGCAGATGATGGAGAGTATTTCGATGTCAGCTTGGTAAAAGGGGTCCCCCTTACTGATCCTGCTGACGTTCAGCACGCCCAAGGTCCTGTCTCTGGTTTTTAGCGGGAAAGATACAGCCGCAACGACATTCTTCGCCTTCATAAAAGCGGCCGTTGCCGGATTATCTTCAGGACCGCCGTTGAGGATGATGGGTTCGCCGCTTTTAAAAACGCGACCGGCGATCTTTTCCCCCGGCCTGATTCGGGTTTCGGCGATGATTCTTTCCCCGATGCCCCTCTGCCCCTTGCCGCCACAATCTTGAGGCTGCCTTCCTTTTCGCTATAAAGCATTACGGAAACCGTGCCACGTCCATCTGTTGTTCGACGGTCTCGACAAGCGCATCAAGAATCTCCTGCCTGGATTGAGAGAAAATGAACCTTTCGCTAAGATGATAGAGGGGAAGCAGGGTCTTGAGACGGGCATTTTCTTCAAGCAGGGAGGCCCTTAAAAAGGTCTCTTTGACCACATGGCCCAGTTCAAGGGGAGTATAGGTTTTCTCAAAAAGCCGCTGAAACCGGCCGCCATGGCATCTATGGCCGTATCCATGGTGCCGTAGGCGGTCATCAAGAGCCCCACCAATCCACCCTTCCTTTTTTTCAGGGCATTGAAGGTGTCCAGGCAAAATGACCACCTCGAATCAACATCTCTTTTCTTGAGGTAATTTAAGAACTCCAGGATACATCTTAATATGCTGAAATTACCCGTCATTATATATAGTCCCTTTAAGGGTCCTTTCTATCTCGATCAACCCCAAAGATTTTGGGTTGATCGCAACGCCCTAAATGAATAAGTGGTTGATTATAAAGGTATTTCGCAATCCACGAATTTTACGGTTCTTAAATTGCCTCTTTTCTTAAGAAATCATCTATCATTTCAAGGTATTAAACTCGATCCTCAGAGAAGGGACCATTCTTGCGGTCAAAAAATAGGCGGTAAATTTGCCGTCTCGCTTTAAGTTGCTGATTTAACGAAGTTTATTCTGCTCTCATATCCTTATCGGGAAGTCATCCGCATGCCGATCCATCCCATTCGGGAGGTCATTTTACCTCCCTTTTCATTTAAACTTGAGACATCCTTAATGGGGAAAACGATTCCTTCCTGCCATGGATATTTATAATCTGCTTTCATTTAAGCAGGTTGCCGGTTCTCCTGTTATCTCCGGCACGCATATTCCGATGATACGTATAAGGGGGCGTTAATGGCGAATATATGGGTGGTCGATGATGATCTTTTTTACAGGAAGCTCATCTCAGAGGAGCTTAAGGCGTACGGCCATGATGTCATGACCCTGCATAACGGCATGAATCTGTTACTGGTTTTAGAAGAAGACCGTCCGGATCTCCTGATTCTCGACGTCTTTATGGCGCAGAAAAACGGCATTGATTTACTGGAAGATTTGAACCGGAAAACAGAAAACAGGGGAGAATTACGCGTACTGGTCATCGTGATCACGGGCGATGATTCCGGGGAAACGGAACTCGCTGCAAGGAAAGCAAAGGCCGATTATTTTATGCTGAAACCTTTTTCAAAGAAGAAAATTTCAGAAGTGGTAAATCATCTGTTGAAAGGAGGTGAATGCGCAAAGAGTCTGAAGGTGCATGACCCTCGGAAATTCTGAGATGATGTTTTTTAAGGTCATGATGTTTAATCGGCAGGGGAGCTTTTTGAAGCTATCCCGGAAACAAGCAATTATTGAAACAGAAAGGAGAAAAAGAAATGGCAACTTTAGAAGCACCCCCCAAAAGGGATGAAAAGCCGGAACCTTCGGCCCCGCCTGCAGGGCATCAGGTAGTCGACATGGAAAAACAACGTCGCCTTGCAAAGGATCGGGCCAAGAAAAAAGCGGAGAGCAGGACTGCGGCCAAGCGTCAACATGCGGCCGAACGGATCGCAGCGGCCACCGAAGAGCTGGCAAGCGGCGTGGCAGAGGCCAACGGCGCCGCCGAACAGCTTAACAAGGCCATGGAGCAGATCTCATCGGGCGCGACCGAGGCAAGCGCGGCCTCCCAGCAAGGCCAGGCCGCGGCCCAAGAGCTGGCGAGGGCAGCCGAGTCGAGCAGTGCTGGCGCCCAGCAGTCTCTGGACAAGGTGAATGTCTTGCAGAAGCTGATCCAGGAGACCGCCGCGGATATTGAAAAGCTTATCGACAATGTGGGCACGGCCGCGGAAAAGAACGTGGAATCGGCAAAGATGATCGCCGACCTGGAGCAGCAGGCCGACGAGATCGGGCAGGTGGTCAAGACAGTGGCGGGAATTGCGGATCAGACCAACCTGCTGGCCCTCAATGCGGCCATCGAGGCGGCCCGGGCCGGTGAGTACGGCAGGGGGTTCGCGGTGGTGGCCGACGAGGTCAGGAACCTGGCAGAGGGGGCGGAGAAATCCGCCCGCAATATCCGTGAGCTGGTGGCCGAGATCCAGAAGGATGTCAAGGTCGTGGCTCAGGACACGGAGCAGGCCGGGTCAAACGGCCGGGAGCTGGTGGAAAAGGGCAAGAACATTACCGCGCAACTGGTGGAGATAGAGAAAGACATGAAGGCCATCCAGGAGGGCTGCGATGAGGTGAACAACCTGAGCACCGAGGTGGCCGCGGCCATTGAGCAGTTCCGAAAGGGGGTTGAAGTGATTGCCAGCGCCGCAGAAGAGGCGGCAAGCGCGGCGGCAGAAGCCTCAACCTCCACGGCCGAGCAGATGAAGGCATTGCAGGATGTGGAATCGGCCACCGATGAACTGGCCCAGATGGCCGAAAACCTGAAGGTCAACACCGACTCGGAGAAGAGCAGCGAGGAACTGGCCGCTTCGGCAGAGGAGCTGTCGGCCACCCTTGCCCAGGCAAACGCCGCATCCCAGCAGATCATGGCCGCCATCAAACAGATCGCCCAGGGGGCCGAGCAGCAGGCTTCCGCCACTCAGGAATCGGCTTCCGCCATTGAACAGATCGACAGGCAGTCGAAAGAGATTGCAGAAAAGGCCCAGGCGGGTTTAGAGAAGGTCGATGCTCTGCAAAAACTGCTCGCCGAAAACAAGAAAGCGGTGGATGAAATGATCGAGGGCATAGGCGAGGGTGCCAAGGCAAGTATAGGTTCGGCAGAAAACATCAAGGCCCTTGAGGTGCGCGTCCGCCAGATCGACAAGATCGTGGATGCCATTACCAACGTGGCCATGCAGACCAACCTGCTGGCGGTAAACGGCGGTATTGAAGCCGCCAGGGCCGGTGAGTACGGCAAAGGGTTTGCCGTTGTGGCCTCGGATATCCGTACATTGGCAAACGACTCCGAACAGAACGCGGAAAAGATCAAGGACCTTGTGCGTGCCATACAGGACCAGGTGCTCATCGTGGCAAACGATATCCAGCAAGTCGGCGCCACCGGCCGACAGGAGGCCGAGAGCGCCAAGAAATCCGCCGAAAAACTGGCGCTTGTTGAAACGGATATGGCAGAGGTCCAGACCGGGGTCACTGCCATACAGACGGCTTCCGAGGAGACGGCCGGCCAGGTGCAGGAGGCACGAGCCGGGGTTGAACAGGTTGCTTCTGCAGCCCAGCAGACATCCAGCGCAGCCCAGCAGGCATCGGCAGCCGCTACCCAGCAGGCCAGGGGAATGCAGGAGCTGGCCCAGGCCATTGAGGATATCTCGGCCCTTGCAGACGAACTTCAGTCTTAAGACAGGACTTCAATTTAAGGAGAATAAACATGAGCGAACAGACAGCGCTACAACAGGTAGCCGAAGACCAGCTCGTTACCTTCTGCCTCGGTGGGGAGAACCTTGCCTTTCCCATCGGTCTGGTGCAGGAGATCGTAAAGCCTTCGGCCATCACCAGGGTGCCCAATGCCCCTCCCTATGTGGAGGGGATTGCCAATCTCAGGGGAAACATCCTTCCCGTGGTCAACCTGAGGGGTGGACAGCGTCTCCGAAGTGCTGCACGTCGACGAAAGTACCATAGAAGCGCCTCCCGGTGTGGTGGAGGGCATTGACGGGCAGTACCTCCGGGGTGTGGCAAAGACGGATGACGGAAAACGTCTCACCCTGATCCTCTCTACTGAAAAGATCCTCCCGGACACAGCGAATAGAAAAGAGATCGGGGCATCCATTGATTCTGGCCGGGCGGTTACGGCCGATGATCATGATGAGAAACAGCTTGAAGAAGAAGAGCTTCTGGTGACCTTCAGGATGGCAGGTGAAGAGTTTGCGGTGGATATTATGCAGGTCCAGGAGATCATCCGGGTGACAGAGGTCACCCGTGTTCCCAGGGCCCCCGCCTTTGTCAGGGGGATCACCTCGCTCAGGAACCGTCTCTTGCCCATCGTCGACCTTCGGGCACTTTTCGGCATGACATCCATGGAAGATGATGTCAGCACTCGCTCCCTACCGGAGGGGGAGATGCCTGAAGCCGATCAGGAGACGGTAATTGAGGCGGAAGGAACCGATGCTCCGGCGGATGCGGCATCGCGAGACGATGAGACAGAGGATGCCCGTCGGATCGTGGTCATAGACATGGACGGTGTTCTCATCGGCATCCTCGTAGATTCGGTTTCAGAGGTACTGCGGCTACCCCTAAAGAGCATCGAAGATCCTCCTGCCATCATCAACGGAGAGCATGCTGCAAAACTGAAAGGGGTCGGCAAGCTCAACAACGGTGAACGACTGCTGATGTTGCTGGATATGGGCAACCTTATATCTGCCGATCAGAAAGAGGCGCTTACCGCCGCTGCGGGAGATCAGGAAAAGGAGGATGGTATGGCAAAAGAGGTCATGGATGAGGAGCAGGTGGTCTGCTTCCGGATCGAGAAGGAAGAGTACGGGATCGATATCATGAAAGTCCAGGAGATCATCCGTATAGACGAGATCACCAAAGTGCCCAATGCGCCCCGGTTTGTGGAAGGGATCGTGAACCTTCGAGGCAACGTGCTGCCCGTACTCGACATGCGGACCCGGTTCGGACTGGACAAGGACGAGCGAACAGAGCAGAACCGGATCATAGTGGTGGATATCTCCGGCAGGACCACCGGCATCATCGTCGACTCGGTGAGCGAGGTGCTTCGGATTCCCAGAAACCAGATCGAGCCCCCGCCTGATCTCATTACCGAAACAGGGTTAGAGGGTCGGTATATCGAAGGGATCGGAAAGCTCCATGAAGGCAAAAGGATCATCGTCCTGGTCCAGGTGGACGCCCTTCTTACCGGCGGTGAAAAAGAAGAATTAAGCGCCATTGGCGAGGAAAAGGGCCTTCCGGGAGACCCTGAAAAGGAGCCCACCCTGGAAGAGCCGAAAAGCAACACCCCGGATCAGGAATCGCCCCCTCCAGATTTGAGCACGGCATCGGCGAAGGAAAAGCCAGCAGCAAAAACCAAAAGCAGAGTGAAAAAAACCAATAACAGGAAACGGAAGGCATAAAGGGATGCCGTGTTTCAGGATGAATTGCATCTGAAGACAGGCGAACTGCTGGTGGCAGAGGGGCACAAAATCCTTTACACCGGGGGAGTTGGGTCATGTGTGGTGGTCTGCTTCTGGGATGGGAACATAACAATAGGCGGCATGGCTCACATCCCCCACCCCACCGCGATCGGCTATGATCCGGATATGATCCGCCTGCCTGCCTTTTCACCGGGGAGAGCGCTTCCGCTTTTGCTTCATATGATGGAAAAGAGGGGGGCCCGACGGGAAACCACATCCGCCCGGCTCGTGGGAGCCGGAAACATGTTCGACATGCCGGATGATTGCTTTATGGCAAATATCGGCCGGTCGATTCTGGAAGAGGCCAGAAACATCATCTCCGGTCTACACCTGGTCATTACCGGCGAATCCGTAGGCGGTCTATACGGCCGAAGTATCCGATTCGATATAGTCACCGGTGAGGTCTTTATCACCTTTACAAATGGAGAAAGCTTAACATTGTGATCCATCAAGGGGTTATCAATTATGAAACAGAAAATCCGGGTATTGATCGCAGACGACTCCGCATTTATGCGGCAGGAGTTGAAGAAGATTCTTCAGAGCGATCCGGACATCGAGGTGGTCGGTGTGGCCCGCAACGGCGAGGAGGCCGTTGAGAGGACAAAGGCCCTGGAACCGGACGTTGTAGCTCTGGATATCAATATGCCGGTGATGGACGGGCTCACCGCCCTTCAATATATCATGATGGAATCCCCCAGGCCCGTGGTCATGGTAAGCTCCCTGACCCAGGAGGGGGCCCTTACCACTTACGAGGCCCTGGAGTTGGGGGCCGTGGATTTTGTGGGAAAGCCGGGCGGGACCATTTCCAGGGATATCGGAATCGTCGCCCATGAAATTATCTATAAGATCCGGTCTGCAGCCTGCGCCAAAACATCGCATCTGGGACTGGCCCGAAAACGACGAAGGCAGGAACGTGCAAAGCGGGCTGCACCAAAAGGCTCAGGCAGGAAGACCTCTGAAAAAATCGTTGTGATCGGGCAGTCCACCGGAGGGCCCAATACCATCATGGATATCCTGCCCATGTTTCCTCCGGATCTGGGGGCTCCGGTCATCATCGTACAGCACATGCCGGGTTCCTTTACACCCTCATTTGCGCAGCGGCTCGATAAAAGCTGTACCCTCTCCTTCAAAGAGGCAAAGAGCGGGGATATCATCGCATCCGATCACGGATACCTCGCACCCGGCGACATCCACATGGTCCTGGCGCCAAGGGGCATGAGGAAAAACGGAAGCCTGGTGCGATTGACCAAAACCCCGCGTAATAGCCTCCATACCCCTTCTGTGGACGTCACCATGGAGTCGGTCCTTTCTCGATACGGGGAAAACACGATCGGGGTCCTGCTTACCGGCATGGGATCGGACGGCGCCGAAGCCATGGTGAAAATACGCAAGGCGGGCGGCCGCACCATTGCGGAATCTGAAGAGACCGCGGTGGTCTTTGGCATGCCAAAGGAGGCGATCCGCAAAGGGGGGGCGGAATTCGTGCTTCCTTCATACGAAATCGGCGAAAAGATAGTGGAGCTGGTCAAATCATAGGCAGAGGGGCGATGTCACATGAATAAAGAAACAGATAATTCAACAGATTGTAACCGCTGGATATGAACTGTCCGGCAACAAGCGTACCACGATTCCTGAACTTCGGGAACCGTGCCAGGGTCCTGCAAAAGAGGGGGAAAAACAGGAGGGATAACCATGAGTGCTGTGATCGATGAGTTGTTGAATGATCTGAAGAGTGGAGATGATGCCGACCGGCGCTATGCAGCCGAGGATCTTGGAGATCTGGGCGATCCGGCCGCTGTTCCGGCCTTGGTAAAAGCGCTGGAAGACCCGGTAGTGGCTGTCCGGGAAGCAGCCGTGGAATCGCTGATTATCATCGGCGGCAGGGAGGTATGCAAGCAGGTGATCCCGCTGCTTGACTCGGATGCCGCCTCTGTTCGCAATTATGCCATCGAAATCCTGGAGCAGATCGGGCCGGATGCGGTAGAGGACCTCATAGCGATCTGCGATTCTCCATCTTCCGACATGAGAAAATTCGCAATGGATATTCTGGGAAAGATTGGGGAGTTGAGCGATGTGGATGCATTCGGGGCCATCGCTTCTCGGCTCAAGGACGAAAATATCAACGTGGCCGGCGCTGCAGCAGAGGCCCTGGGGCGATTGGGTAACCCGGCGGCCATCCCGGTGCTGGCTGAACTCCTGGATGGCGAACCATGGCTTCAATGCAATGCCCTGAATGCCATCGCCCAGATCGGGGGAAAGGCCGCCAGGCAGGTCATTTCCGATATGGATCCGGAGCGGTTGGCACCGGAGGTCAAGATCTACTATGATATGGCACGAGGTATGCTTGGAATGGACAACGATTGAAGAGGAGCCAAAGGATGGAGGCGCAACCCGATATCTCGCAAAAGGACCTGAACCGCCTGAGGGACTTTATCTTCAAAGAAACAGGCATCTTCTATGAGTCAAAAAAGGATTCTTACATAGTGACACGTGTCCGTCAACGAATGGTCGAGACAGGATGTGATACTTTCCAGAAATATTTTCATAACCTGCTATTCGAATCCAGGGATGGAGAACTCCTCAGTTTTATTGAAGAACTGACGGTGAATGAGACCTATTTTTTCCGGGATTTTCCCCAGCTTCAAGGATTTGCCGAGGAAGTCCTTCCCTTTTATCTGAAAAGAAAACGAATCAGCAAAGATCATACACTGAAGGTATGGTCGGCAGCCTGTTCGAGCGGTGAGGAACCCTACACCCTGAGCATTATCTTCCAGGAGATGATCGAGGATTTTGAACTATGGGACGTCAGGATCGATGCAACGGATATTGACCGCCGGGTTCTAAGGCAGGCGCGTCTGGGGCTTTATGGCGAGAGGGCCATGAAAGATACCCCCATCCCATACAGGGCCAAGTATTTTCAGAAGACCCCGGACGGATGGAAGGTTTTGCCAGGGGTAACCAAATACGTCTCGTTTGAACAACTCAACCTGGTGGACCGCAGCGCTATGCGCCGAAGGAGAGGATATGACTTCATATTCTGCCGAAATGTCCTGATCTATTTCAATGATTCCTCACGCAAAAGGGTGGTCTCGGCCCTGTATGACGCTCTTCTTCCGGGAGGTTACATCTTTCTTGGGCATTCCGAATCCGTGGGCCGGATCACAGCGGCATTTATACTGGAAAGAATGGGGAATTTTCTTTGCTATAGAAAACCCTGTTGAATTTTTTGTGGTGACTGTCAGAGGAGATAGGTTATGTCGAACAAGATACTGATCGTAGATGATTCAGACATTGTGCGAAAGCTTCACAGCTATATCCTTGAGGAGGCCGGTTTCCGGTGTACAGGTGCGGAAAACGGTTTCACGGCCCTGGAAATCATGTTGCGGGAACCTTTTGATCTCATCATCACCGACATCAACATGCCGCGGATGGACGGCTATGAACTGACAAGAAAGATCAGGGAAACAGACGGCTACGCGGAGGTCCCCATCATCATTATTTCCACCGAGCAAGAGGCCAAGGATAAGATGAAGGGCATGGCGGCGGGAGCCAATGTCTATATCGTCAAACCGGCTCAGCCGGAGAGTCTGATCACCAATGTAAGAATGCTCCTTGCGTAATCAGAAGAGAGAATCTGAAATGGATAAAAAGGATTTCTCACAGGATACATCCATATTTCTTGAATTTGTCGCCGAATCCCTGGAACACCTTGAGGGCATTGACGGCGATCTCCTTGAATATGAAAAAAATCCAGAAGACCGCGACCTCATTGACTCCATATTCAGGGCCATTCATTCGGTAAAGGGAGCTTCGGGCTTCCTGGGGCTCGACCAAATAAACGCCCTGGC
Source organism: Deltaproteobacteria bacterium (assembly GCA_019308745.1). Lineage (GTDB taxonomy): Bacteria > Desulfobacterota > DSM-4660 > Desulfatiglandales > HGW-15 > JAFDHO01. Next base: position 3,830 of record JAFDHO010000165.1, on the reverse strand, counting down.
CCATCGGCTTGAAACTTTACTGGACGAATTGCGAAACGGGGAGCGAACCCTCGATGACGAAACCATGGATCTGCTTCTGGCCGGATGTGATTTGGTCAGGACGCTCATTGAAGAGATTTCTCAACGCGCAAACCAGGGAATCGAGCCCCGTGAGACCTCCGATGATAAGCGAGTCGATGGTCTGATCTCCTCGTTGAACCGATTAATAGATGACAAAGGAGGCGAGGTCAAAAAGCAAGGATCTTCCGCTCCGGCAGGCGCATATAAGATTACAGAGAAGATGATCAAGGATTTCCAGACAGAGGCCTTTGAGCACCTTGAGGCCAGCGATGCCGCCCTCATTGCCCTTGACCACAGGAGGAATGACCGGGAGGCGGTTAACAATCTTTTCCGTGCGATCCACAGCATCAAGGGGAGCTCATCTTACCTGGGACTGGAGAGTGTCTCCAAACTCGCACACGCCTTTGAGACGCTCCTCGAACTGGTGCGCCGGCATGCGGATTTTCAGGTGTCCGATTCTCTGCTGGATATTTTCTTTCGGGCCGTTGAGACCCTCCGGGAAATGGTTTCAGATCCGGAAGGCAAAACGGCTGCGGAAAACGCCCAGGAGATCCTGAAATTGCTCGAAGAGGAGCACCAAGAGCTCCAGAGGGATGGGAAAGAGGCGTTAACAGCCGCCTCGGAGGAGATCACCTCAACGGATCCCAATGCCATATTCATCGCTGCCGCCTCACAACACCTGGATACCATGAAGGCCTGTCTGGCAGGGATATCAGAGAGGGGCGTCTTCGAATCATCTGAGCTGGATATCTTCTTCCGGGCCGTTCATTCTTTGAAAAGCAGCGCTGCCTATATGGGTTTCGAGGAGATTGAGAAGGAGTCCATGACAATAGAAGACCTGCTGAATGATGTAAAAAAGGAGATCCTGGATTTCTCACCCGCAATCACGGATCTGATAGGGGATACCGTCGGCACCATTGAAAAGCATCTTGGCAGGATCGGGAACGGACCTCGAGACCAAACAGAACCGGAAAAGATACCGGAAAAGAGGGAAAAAAAAGATACCACCCGCAAGACCACGGTTGGAAACGACAGGAAATCGCAACAAAATGGCACCCCTTCTCTTGCTTTGCAACCCCCGGCCAAGACCATGCGGATAGACCAGCGGCTGCTTGACGTATTTATGAATCTGGTGGGGGAACTCATTATAGCCCGAAATGCATTGGGCCATGTACAACGGCAAATGAATCAGGAATCGAACCGACAGACCGAAATCGTCAAGGCGCTGCAAAAGACCACGCAGACCATCACCAGGATCTCCGACGAGATGCAGCGAAACGTCATGGAGATGCGGATGGTGCCTGTGCGTACTGTTTTCCAGAAGTTTCCCAGAATGGTCAGGGACCTTTCCCGAAAGACAGGCAAAAAAGTCGACATCATTCTACAGGGAGAAGACACAGAGATTGACAAGGGAATCGCCGAGGACATCGGAGACCCTCTGGTCCATATCATCCGCAACTCGGTGGACCACGGTATTGAGTCGCCCGAAGTCCGTTTAAAAACAGGGAAACCGGAAAACGGAACCATCATTTTAAGGGCAACCCATGAGGGAAACCTTATTGTCATTGACATCATTGATGATGGAGCCGGCATCGATCCGGAGGTGATCTTGGACAAGGCCATAGAAAAGAGGATGATCACTCCTGAAAAGGCCGGGGAGATGAGTCAGGAGGCGATATTCAACCTCATCTTCATGCCCGGTTTCAGCACGGCCAGGGAGATCACAGATGTGTCCGGCAGGGGGGTTGGAATGGACGTGGTGAGAACCAATCTCAATAAATTAAAAGGAAATGTCAGGGTGACATCCGACCTTGGCCAGGGGACCCATGTTCGTTTAGAGGTGCCCCTGACCCTGGCGCTCATCGAGGCCATGCTCGTAGGTTCCGGGGATAATACCTATGCCATTCCGGTAGAAGCAATCAGGGAGACGGTAAAGGTGAAGAACTCCGAGATAAGACCCTTAATGAAGAAGAAGACATTTGTCCACCGTGGAGATGTCATCGGTTTCGAGATGCTCTCCCGCCTCATCGATCCTTCAGGAAACGGCCATGGAAGGCAAAATGGCGAAGAGATTCCCGTCCTGATCCTCCAGGCAGGAAGTGAACGCATCGGGATAGGGGTGGAAAACCTTTACCGTAAAGAAGAGATCGTAATCAAGCCCCTGGCCGATTACCTGGCCGGGATTCCAGGGCTTTCCGGGGCATCCATCCTTGGTAACGGCGAGACCATTCTTATACTGGAACCTGCGGAACTGATCGCAATGGCAACAAGTCACTAAACAGGTAAAGGATATCTTCTTCATTATTCTCATGGGCGTTGAAGATCGAAATCACCGAATTAAAGGACTGCATGCCGGACTCCTTTGGCCGAGAGGCATCTTGCTTCCGCCCTGCGCCACCCGACCATATCTTCCGGAAATTGAAAGACCGCTCAGATGAGCCGGGGAGATGGGGGTTTTTCTAGTCTCTTAGCTGAGCCTGGGTTCTGCCCATGGATCCGGATGGGGCTTGCTGGATGATGGGGCATGAGATAGAGGCAGGCGCTCAAGGGGGTTTCAGACCGTTATCGTTTCGTTTGGCCTGCGAAAAGTCTTTTAGCGAAAGGCCCAGTTGCTTTATCTTCATATAAAAATTCTTCTTGTGCATGCCTGTGATTTCAAGGGCCTTCTGAAGTTTTCCACTTGACGCCATCAGGACCTGGGAAAAATAGTTCATGTCGAAGTCACGAAGGGTCTTTTCCTTTTCACGTTGATAGCTGCCTATGCCATTATTCCCCTTGATTCCGATGCAACGTGCTACATCGCGATACCGGATCTCGCCATCCAGTGACAAGTCACAGAGCAGATGGATCGTATGCTTTAATTCCCTCACATTACCCGGCCATTCGTATGCTGAGAGGGCAGAAACGGCATCCGGCGAAATATGAAAGGTTCGATTACGCTGTGAGGCCATGATCCCCAGGAAATTCCAGACGAGTGGAGGAATATCTTCGGGGTGCCTTCGGAGCGGGAAGGTCCTGATGCAGGCCCCCCGAATCCGGTAGAAGAGATCCCTTCTGAATCGTTTTTCGCTGCATATGTTTTCAAGGTTTCGGTTTGTGGCCGCGATGATCCGGATATCCGCGATCCGCGGCTCGGACTCGCCGACCTTCGTGTATTCACCCGTATCCAGGAACCGAAGGAGTTTGGATTGCAAAGATAAAGACAATTCTCCTATTTCGTCCAGAAAGAGGGTTCCGCCTTCGGCCGACCCCACGTAGCCCCTCGTGCTCCTTTTGGCATCGGTAAATGCACCGGAGACGTGGCCGAATAGCTCGCTTTCCGCTATACTGCCGAGGGTGGCGCAGTTGACGGGCAGGAACGGTCTGTCTCTTCTCCTGCTCTGATTGTGTATTTCCCTGGCAATCAGCTCCTTGCCGGTGCCGGTCTCACCTTCAATGAGTACCGGCAAGTCTGATGTGGACAGGAGGGAGATCTCTCTCCTTAGTTGTCGGCAGCCGCTGGAGATGCCCACGATAGGGCTACCGTTCCTGCTGTTCCGGGCATTTTCCAACAGAGCCCGATGCATCCTGGTGGAATAAAGGGCAGCGTACACCGTGTAGATGAGTTGTTGGATGCTGAAGGGTTTAAAGAGAAAATGGGCGATCCCCATCTCCTTGCAGGCATCGATCCCGGTCCTGTCAGGCTGCGCGGTCATCATGATGATTTCAACGTTTATTGAGTTGTTTATTATGTGGGAAGCGACCTGAATGCCGTCCAATTCTGGCATGAG
>JAFDHO010000164.1 GCA_019308745.1 Deltaproteobacteria bacterium | reverse complement strand
GAAACCGGGGACCCGACCAAGTCGGGGACTGAGCCGAGCGGAGCGAGGGCGAAGAAAAGACGGCGCCCTCCTTTCCGAGCTGGAGGCTCTCCAAGCCGGAAGCCGCCAGTCACTACAGAAAAGGCATCATCACCCGTTCTCCGTATCTGAGGAGGCATTTCAAAAGGCTAAAGTGTTACAAGATGCCCAACTGCTTTAGCACCTTGATGATCGATATTCACACCTATTTTTGAGGTCCTAATGTTTGGATTTCGGCAAGTTGGCGAGGCCCGACCCGCGTACGCCCATATAGCCGCGTAGGGGCAGCCTAATTTTTCGACGGGAAGGAATGGAAAAACGACTGACCAAAGGCGGCGTTAGGGCGCTGCTCGCCCCGTTCTGGTGGACGATTGTGATGGCAATTGCCTTTTTCCTGGCAGCGGGTCGATTGGACCTGTTGAGAGCCTGGGTGTTCTTCGGCATCTACCTTGCGGGAGCCGTTGTTGGGGCGCTGATCATGTGGAGATTTGCCCCAGGATTGGCAAATCAACGCGCCTTCGTGAAGCAAGGAACGAAGACCTGGGACAAGGCTTTCCTTGCAATATACTTCCCGATCTCGCTGGTTGTTTTTCCAATTGTGGCGGGCTTGGACGTCGGAAGGTACCGATGGTCTCAACTCGATACCACCTACGCAATAATAGGAGTCATTCTATACCTGGCGTGTTTTGTTTTGGGTTGCTGGGCAATGGTGGTGAATGAGCATTTCGAGGCCACCGTGCGGATTCAGACAGATAGGGGTCATAAAGTCATCACCAGTGGCCCCTACCGCTTTGTCAGGCACCCGGGCTATTTGTCCATGATTCTTGGTGGGCTTTCCGCCTGTTTCGTCCTTGGTTCAGCCTATTCCCTGATTCCGGCTGCTGTTTCCGTTGCCGCGGTGGTGGTCCGCACCCATCTTGAAGATAGAACACTGCAGGGCGAATTGACGGGATATTCGGAGTATGTGAAACAAACCCCGCACAGACTGATCCCCGGCATCTGGTGACCAAACAACTTTCACTCGCCTTAGCCGGGATGCGCCATAGGGGAGCACGGGGAAGAAAGGCGAAATGCGACCGCGGCGCAGCCGGCTCGGCGAAGCCGGGTTGGCTTTGGCGCAGTTCCCCTTGGATTTGTCACGGATGCCCCCGCCTCCTGCAAGGGAGCCTCACTGGACCCACAGGATAAGGGCGCGCTAAACAATGGCTTGTAAGCGATACCAAATGCCTCGCCTAGTCGCCAAAGTTAGAGATATTTGGGTTTTGTTGGCGTTCGGGATTTCAATAGAACAAAGAGCTTTCCTCAAGGCAAATTCGCTCTGGAGATAACCAAAGCCTAATCCTCTGGGCCGGGATATTGCCTCCTTTGCTTCAACGCAGATCTCTCTCGTTGTTTAGTTTCGACTTGATAGCGGTTGCGCGATCTTCAAGTTTCTTGGCTTCCGATAACATCCCCTTTTCTCTGTAAAAGGCAGCCACGGTATCGAGGAAGAGGGGGAAACCCCAACTCTTTTCACGATCCGGCACATGCTCCCACGCTACGAGGGCGCGTTTGAAATAGGTCTCTGCCTTGGCCGAGTCCTTCTTGTTCCAGAAGAAGAGGGCCATGTAGGTCAAGGTATCGGCAAATTCGGGGTACTCTCGGTCCCGGCGGTCCGGGATGCGCCCCCAGAGGCTGAGAGCCTTTTTCAAAAGGGCTCCCTCATCATCCTTTTTTCCGCGCACATACATGGCCAGGAGGAGGTTGTATATGGCCTTGGCTTGGGCCAGGTCCTCCTTTCCTGGGTATTTGTCATAGATGCTCACAAGGCGGCGATAAAGGGCCTCGGCCTTGACGGATCCCGAATACCCGCCGTGGTACAGATAGAACCCGGCCATGAAGGCCATGTCAGGCGCCAGGTCCAAACTCTGCGGCCCGTAGTCCCTTTCGCTGATCTCGAAGGCCCGGCGATAATAGGATTCCGCCTCATCGTATTTCCGCTGCTCTTCGTAGACTGCGCCCATATCGTAGAGAGAACCGATGAGCAAAGATCTGTCTCCGGTGGCGGCCTTCTCATGGATCGCGAGAGCCCGTTTGTAAAGCGCTTCGGCCTCCGCCAACCGATCCTGAGAGAGATACAGGCCCGCGAGAGTGGTCATCGCTTCCGCGACCTCGGCATGATCCTTCCCCAGTAGCGCAGCTCGGACTTCGATCAAGCGTTTGTAGAGCGTTTCAGCCTCCTTGGGGGCCGTGGGTCCCAAAAACATGGCCAGATAAAGGATGGTATCGGCCAGATCGGCCGTTGGCTGAGGGAGTTCCTTCAGCATCCCAATCGCGTCTTTAAAAGATGCGGGCGCCCGTTTCTGGTTATCCGGCATTTGCATGCTGCTGAGGATGCAAAAAACACCATGGTCGACCAATGTTTTTGCGTGCTCCCGGGACCTTTTCCTGGACGAATCCTCATAAATGGACAGGGCCTTGTCAAAGAGTGGGCCCGCCTCCTCATAGCGATAGGAGAGGATGTAGACTTGCGCCAGATTGTGGAGGGATTTTGCTGTGCGCACATCGCCGGGGCCAAAAGTGCTTTCGGCAAGCATCGATGCCCTTTCGGCAAGGTCGATCAGGCCCGGTTCCGGCGCTATTTCCTTGCCTTTCCTGGTCCTCTCCAAAGACTGTTCGATCTGGGCAGTCAACGCCTCCCATTCCTTTTCCCGAACGGGCGCGTGCGTGCATGACAGGCCGATGAGGAGAGTCGCAGCTATGGCCCAAGAAAGGGATTTCATGTTTTCACTGCGAGGTATCCTCTTGGCGGCTTAAGGCCATCATGAATCAGTAATCCACTTCGACAAGGGGCAACGTTCTGTGGGCGCGCAGGAAGGACATGATATCCGCGCGCTTTCCTTTCAGGGACAGTCCAAAACGATCGTCTATGAGCGCACTTTTTGATGGGTCATCCTGTTCCCAGACGCCAGGAAAGGGAGGGTACTATCAAGATGGGAATCTGGTGCACTGTTGGAGAAAGGGGTTTGCGGCGTCTGTCAATGCCGAATCTAAGTGATTCGCACCTCTGTGTCAACCATATTGTAATTAGGCCCCTTGCAACACGCTGCCGGGAATGCTGGGGGAACTGATTCTAGTTCAAAGCAGAAACGCACGTCCTTTGGGTGTTTTTTGTCATGAAAGAGGATGAAGCGCCTGATCCAGCTCAGATAGGTGACTTCGGTACGGTATGCGCAATGCTTCAAGCGCATCACATCCCGTACCCGGTCCAGCAGTTTTCGAAGTTTTCCGGATTGACAAAGCTGTTGATTTTTCATTTATATTATGTAGCACTAATATATCGTTGCACTATTCCCCAACACTTAATGGTTGGAAATGAGACTCAAACTATTTGCGTGGTTGCAGATTGCAAAAGTCTCAGAGACCTAATTACCCATGATGATCGGGTAAGCCGGGAGGAGGTGTCTATGGAACAGAAACAATCAAAGGAAATTGTTGCCATCGTCAAACACGACGGAAGTTCGCATTTTCTGAAAAAGGCCATGGAGCTTTGCAACGGACTCGATGGCCTCAACACCAAAGACAAGGTTCTTCTGAAACCCAATGTCCTATGGGGAGGCACTAAAGCCTTCCCGCAGTTCGGACGCGTAACTACATCGACTATAGTAGGCGAGCTCCTACAAATCCTGCGTGACCGAGGCTGCACCGACATTACTATTGGAGAAGGAACCATCCTAAACGAGGAAATGGGCTCAACCACAATGCGGGGTTATCAGTGGTCAGGCATCGAAAAAGTGGCAAAAAGGTACGGTGCAAGGCTAGTTGATTTCAACTCGGAACCTTACGAAGAGGTCCATCTGGAAAACATTCGAGCTAAAATCTCCAAGCCGGCGTTGGAGTGCGATTTCCTCATTGATTTGCCAGTCTTGAAGGCGCATGCTCAGACAAAGATATCGCTCGGGATGAAAAACCTTAAGGGATGTCTTGCCATGAGCTCAAAACAGACGTTTCATAGACACAGACTCGGTCTAAACCACTTGATCGCCTTGTTGAACATGAAAATACGGCCTTCATTGACGATCATCGACGGGATATACGGGCTTGAAAGAGGCCCCGACTTCGTGGGGGCCATCCCTCACCGGATGGATCTTATCATAGCTGGAAAAGATGTCTTCTCGTGCGATATCGTCGGAGCGATGGTGATGGGAATTCAACCCGAAGGTGTAGAGCACCTGAAAGAATTCGCTTCCCTGAGCAGCCTCACCGTTTCCCTTGATGGAGTTGAGGTAAGAGGCGAGCCGATCAATCAAGTGGTCCAGAAGTTCGAGTGGCGTCGTTCAAATGAAGATATTCTTAGTCAGGCCGGTATAACAGGTGTTACCGTCCAGGAACCGGGCCTGTCTCTTTGTTCCGGGTGCATGATCATAATGGGGGCTCTGGTTGCTGTTCTAACAAAGGATTGCCCTGGGTTGTCTCTGGATGGATTGGAAATCTGTGGGGGACGGGAAGTGAAGGCGAAAAGGGATTCCAAGAAGGTCTTTCTTGTTGGAGACTGCGCTGTCTCAGCCAACAAGGACCTCAAAAATGCAGTTATGATAAAGGGGTGCCCACCTTCGGTCGCGAATACTGTTATGGCCTTGGTTCGTAAAGGACTCCCACAGCAAAAAGCATACAAGATCCTAATGTCGAGAATGTTAAAGGGCATTGGTACCAAGATAGGTGTTTATGATGAGTCATTCCCCTCTTTCGGAGTCTGCAGACCGCCAGAGTTTGACAAGAATCACTTTTAGGCTCTGGTAATTCAAAAGAGCGGAAGCGGATTGAACAAAACTCTTCAAATTCTGAATTTATCAGAAGGGCGTGAACAGCAATAAAAGAGGCAATATTGCCCGGTTGCAAGGTCAAAATTTCAGAGGGTTCCAACAAAACGTTTCAGCGGATCGCTTACGCTACCGGTGAGCTTTCCGTTATTAGGCAGCCCAGGCTATATGGCGGTAGACTGGGGCAGTCCGGCTTACCGTGTTTCGCAATAGGAATACGCCATTCAGGGTCAGCATTCTATGGTTGATACGAGTACCGTTGTTTTTGGAATCGTTATTGTTCTTGTCTTCATCTGGCGGTTTGCACGCACTCGCCAGCTCTACTTAACTTCTCTGCATGTGCAAGCAAGTGGCTCAGAACCCATCCCGTTCAGCCCGCGCGGTCTTCGCAGTTTCGTCCATCAGGCCCTCTTGGGACGTCGCAGCATGAAGCCAATGTCGTTTTTGGTTCGGGCATTTGTTTTTGTGGTTGTCGCAGCCTGCCTTCTCCCATTCAAGGACTATGAACCTCTCCTCTACTGGCTTGTTGTTATCCTGATCGCACTCTATGTTCCTTGGTGCATTGCGCATGGCGTTATGCTGAAGAAGAGATCTCCTGATGATGGAGCAAATTGATTTTACGGATGCCTCTAGGTGCGGGCTGCCTAACCTTAAAGGATAGGGTCCGACCTTACCAAGTTCGGTCTCTATCCTTTAAGGATGAAACCTCCCAGGCCTCCTCTCAGCTTACCGGGCTCACTGGGGGCTGGGACTAATCAAAAACATTCTATGGACAAGAATCGTAAAAGTAGACGTCCCCTAACTTCGCAAAAGTACGCGTCCCTTGACAACTCATAGAGATCGAGAACCCCAGCGAAAAGGTCATCATATCCATTGAATAGCAACAGGCCGCCCTGCTCAAATGGATTCATTACGGTTGTCGTAAGGGGGCAAGCAGCATCTCATATCAAGATATTTTATATCATTGCCCTAAGCCCCCACATTTGATGGCCTTGACAAGAAGCACGAACGGTGTATAATACTGATGTATACAGTATTGGGGGCAGTATGGTACGAACGCAGATATACCTGACAAAACGTCAACGAGATGAACTCGCTGCTATCGCCAGGGTCGCCGGGAAGAAACAGAGCGAGCTCATTCGGGAGGCAGTTGATCGCCTCATCGAACAAGCGGGCCGCGGTCGACGGGAGGCGGTATTGCGCGAGGTTGCCGGCATGTGGAAGGACCGTACGGATCTTCCTGACTTTGAGGCTACGCGGGCGGAGTGGGATAGGAACTGATCATGGCGGGACCAATCCTCGTGGACACAGATGTTCTTGTCGATTTTTTTCGCGGCCATCGCAAGGCGATGGCTTTGATCAATGCGCACTCTGCTCGGATCATCCTCTCGTCAATCGTCGTTGCGGAGTTGTATGCTGGAGTGAAAGGAGATGCAGAACAAGTTGCTCTTGAGAATTTCGTCTCCCTCTTCCGCGTTGTCCCCGTAACTTCGGAGATCGCAAAGGCTGGAGGTCTCTTGAAACGCGATTATGGCAAGTCACACGGCGTGGGACTTGCGGAGGCCATCTTGGCCGCTACTGCTGACGCCGAGAATGCGGACCTGAAAACCCTTAACACGAAGCATTACCCTATGTTGAAGAACCTCCGCCCGGCCTACAAGAAGTAGAAGGCCGACAAATCTTTCCAGCGGGTGGGTGAATCGCGCTTTGTTTTCAGGTTTCTCTATCTTTCGAGTCCTATCGTTCTCGGTGACTGGTGTTCAGCCGCCGCTGAGATCCACATTATATGTGAGAAGAAAACCAGGATTCAGGAGGAATGACAAATGGCCAAAGTCTACACGGGGAAGGTGATGATCCCTGGAGACAAGATTGAGGAATACTTCAAGATCATGGCTGAAGCGGAAAAACAGCGGGAGCCTTTTCGACAAAACCTCTTGCAGCTCAATCAAGAGTTCTACGAATATCTCCAGTCGAAGTTCTCTCATCGGACGGCCCTGAAGCATTCATCTATTGTTGACCTTTTTGTTGAGTTCATCTGTCGGCAAACCGATGTGGAGAAGATCGAGGATATCACCAGAGGAATGGTAAACACCCATTTCAAGAATTGGTGGAGAAGGAAAGTGTGGGACTCCACAAGGCCAGATGAACTCAGGGTCGCCCTGCGGAAGTTCTTCGTCTTTCTTGCTGAAGAGAAGGGCATTGTCAACGAGAAGGCCTTGAAAGCACTGCAGGGAACACGACAAAGGACAGAACCGACCTGAGCTTTGCTCCAGCGTTTGGTCACCGCCGCACCCGGCGTGAACCAAGCGCTAAAGCTGACGAACCTTTCATGCTAATTGTCCCTTGCATCGTCAGCATGGAAGAAACCGAACGCAGCTAAGCTCCGCATTCTGCCCCACCTGAAAATGATTCTCTTGAGCTATGTTTTACAATGCGTGTAATGTCGTAAGAGGTGATGATTATGCAAAAAAAGCTTACTGTGACCATAGATGAGGAAGTCTATAAAGGAGCCGCATCGGAGATTTGTGTGGGTAGACACAATATCTAGGCGCTAAGCTTCAAACCGATCTAGGGTTCCTTTTGGTTAGATGTAAATTGCCTCATCATGCTTTCGCCTGCGGAGAGAGCTCCAGCAGCTCCTGAGGAACGAGGGAGCTGCTGGAGCGGTTCGACGCAGGGCAGTAAGCGAAGCGCGCTAGATATCCTGCAAAGGCGCTGTTTCAACTGTCCTTGTTTCAACATGCCCCTTACCTCAATATATGGAGGGCGCCCACACAAATCCGCGATGCGGCTTATTTCTTAACATGAGGGGCAGGATATTGATAGGGCTTTCCCCTTGGCAAGAATGGCAAGAGTGTTGATGGAAGGGATGCGGCATCATATCACACAGCGGGGCAACAGGCGGCGGCAGAGCTTTTTTTCAGACGATGATTACGAAGCATATATGGACCTGATGTCGGAGTGGCGTGGACAATTAGAGGGGGAAGGATAGATCTACAAACAAAGTAAAGAGGAGGGAAACATTGGCTCAAGAGATTAGAATCATGCCTTGCCTGGACATGCAGAACGGACGCGTTGTCAAGGGCGTCCATTTCGTGGACATACGAGACGCCGGTGATCCGGTTGAGTGTGCACGAGTCTATTGTGAGACTGGTGCGGACGAACTGGCGCTTCTGGATATCACAGCTACAGTGGAAGGTAGAGCCACTATGCTTGACGTGGTTAAGCGCGTGGCCGAAGTCACGACTGTGCCATTCACCGTTGGCGGCGGTATATCTGATCTAAGATCGGCCGAGTTAGTGCTAAGCGCGGGAGCAAACAAGGTATCGACCAGCAGTGCCGCCTTTCGGAGGCCCGAACTGGTCGAAGAAATGGTTAAAGAGCTGGGTCCCGAAAAGGTGACGGTGGCCATTGATGTAGATCAGAATGCGGCTATGCCCTCAGGCTATGAAGTATATATCGATGGCGGACGGACAGCCACTGGCGCAGATGCGATCGAGTGGGCAAAGCGCGTTGACGGTTACGGCGTTCCTGTTATCTTGCCGACAAGCAAAGCGGGCGACGGCGTGCAGACCGGTTATGATCTGCCCATGATCAGAGCGATCAAGGAAGCTGTCTCGGCCGAAGTTGTGGCCTCCGGTGGGGCAGGGGAATTGGCCCATTTCTATCAGGCGGTGCAAGCAGGTGCTACAATCTTGCTCGCCGCGTCTGTGCTCCATTTCGGGATCATTGGAATCGGCGAGTTGAAGGACTACCTGCGTGACCGGGGTGTTGCTATCATCTGAAACCTCTATGCATAGATTTTTGGTTCCCCAACCGTGGGAATGGAATAGGGGACGTTGTTGACTAACGTGACAAATTACCCTATGTGACGGAAGGGGTGATGCAAGGGTCGTTCTTGCACAAAGCACCTGGCTCTCCATGAGCAGACTTTCCCATGAGACCGGTTTTGGCGAAAGCAATTCCTACACTAATTGGTGCTTGAATAGGAGGCCGTCAATGCGGAGGTGTGAGGTGCCTCCGCTTCACGGAAGAAAGAGCCCCAAGCCAACTCTTTCATGAACGCCGATCAACCTCTGGCTGTCCTCCGCTCGGTCGCCGCCGACCTGCCATAAAGAAATCTTGTTTGCCTGGTGCGCGGGACCTCAACTGCTCCAAGAGGATGGACGGAGAGATTCCTGAGGGCTCATCTCGGCCAACGATGAGTTACTTGTATGAAACTTCATGCCGGCTCTGTTCTTGTAAGCTGCAACGTGTCAAGACAACCGGGTAGCAGGTCAAGTGTTCGGAAAGCAAGTCCTGAGGTCCCGGGATGACTCGATGTGGGAAATGATGCCTTTTCTTGCGTTCCAAGGCTCCCGGGCTGGTCTTTTCTGCGACTTATCTGCGGGGGATTTCTGCCCCCTCCCGCTGTTCCCCTCGCCTACGCT
>JAFDHO010000163.1 GCA_019308745.1 Deltaproteobacteria bacterium | reverse complement strand
GGTCTTGCCAATTCAAAGCAAAGTATCCTAACCGTGAAGGGTGCCTTGAAGATCATACCTGTTCTGGAGAGCTTGGGGGTGAAACTAAGGGAAGAGGATGGCACATTTAAAATGATCGCGGGGAGGTTCGGGGGAGGTCTTACGCGACGGAAGGACGAAAAAAAACTGGGGACGGCTGGAGACTTTATTCTGTATAGGGGTGCTGATCTGAAGCTAAGGTTATCCTCTGAAGTCCGAAAGCGCAAGATCAGGGTCTATGAACGGACTATGATGACCGGCCTGATTACTGAAAATGAGCGGGTCCTTGGAGCGACTGCCGTAAATGTCAGAAATGGAAAATTCCTTTTGTTCGTTGCCAAGGCTTTTCTCTTAGCCACCGGCGGAGCCCAATCGAGGATGTACGACTACCCCTTTGGCACCTTCCCCAATAACCTTTTCACCGGATACAGCAACCCCCCTGGAGTCGGCACGGGCCATATCGCTGCCTATAGGGCTGGTGCAAGACTTACAAACCTTGAGTTCGTGAGTGTTGCGATAAACAGCCTGGGCTGGAGTCCAAGCCCTCAGGGGGCTGTATTCTGCGGCAACATGCAGAATACAAGGGGAGAAGACCTTTTTCAAAAATACCGTCAGATACGGCAAAAAGAAAAGGGGGGCGGTTTCTCTCCGTGGGTCCGATACACCTTCATGCCTTCCATGTCTGAACCCGAAATAGAACGGGATGTTATTCGCTATTACTGGGACAGCGTCCCCGAGGAAGCAGAATGGTATGGGGCCTATATGGCTGCCAATGAGACCCCTTATGTCTTGAAGATGACCCTTCAAAGAGGAGGCCTGAGAAAGACCCCTTATGAACTCTACCCTTGGCTCAGAGGCATAATTAGAAGTTTCGGCGGTGTTATGCGAGACCAGAACGGGGAATCTTCCCTAAAGGGCCTGTTTGTGGCAGGCGACGTCGAAGGCGGGGGCGTTCCCTATGGCTCTGCTGGAGCACTGTATTGGGGATATAGGATCGCAGATCACCTGGCGGAATCATTGTCCGGTGTTGAAACACCCTTACTAGGCAACGGCCAACGGGAACAAATTGAACTGGAAAAAAAGCGTGTATACGCACCCCTTACGGTTGAAGATGGGGTGAATCCCTTGGAACTTGAGGATTTGGTCAGGAAAATAATGAGCTATCATGTTGGGGTTAAAAGGGTCGAACCCAGACTGAACCGCGCTCTTGAGCTTCTCGGCTTGATAAAAGAAAAGTATGTTCCCAGGATCTCTGCCAAGAGCCACCACGAGCTAATGAGAGCCATTGAGGTGCAAGACATCGTAGAACTCTGTGATTTGCATGTTAGGACATCCTTGATAAGAACGGAGACGAGAATACCTCCTTATCACTATCGGGTGGACTACCCACAACAGGATGATGCTTCTTGGAGGAAGAATATTGTGGTCCGGAACATGTCGGGGAAAATGAGCTATACACTAACTACGATAGAATAGGGTTCCGAGAGATGAAAGCTACACACGGACCAAAGATTGATTACAGACGATGCAACGGTTGCGGGGTATGTTACAATATGTGTCCGCAAGATGTCTACGGGTGGGACAAAGATAGGGATCAACCTTCTATCTCCTACCCGGGCGAATGCTGGCACTGCGGTATCTGTGAGATCGACTGCCCCGAAAAAGCCATAGACGTGCAACTAGCCCTTCAGGCAAAACTCTTTCTCGGAATTGACCCCTGAGATCAGCGATATTCTTCTGCCGAAGTGATCTTCTTTAGAGATCGATAGTGCAATTCATTGGGCCGTTGCTATCTCAATAACCTATCTGGAAGAGCCAAGAAAGGAGGTGGTATAGAGGCACAGGTTTATTGTCCCAAATCTTTTTTCGTTCCTTATTTTTGGGGGGTTCGCTCCATGAACCTTCCGCAACCTGCTAGGGAGGAGGGCTATCCAATGTCAAGAAAGAAACATGTACCAAGGTTGTCCTTATTAGTGGCAGTAGCCTTAATGCTCTTTGTGGGGCGGCAACTTGCATTCGCCGGGACGATCAACATAACTGCTTCCACGGCTGGCGGCACCAAGGGCTTTCTCTATCTGACGCTCAGAGCAGCAGCAGATTATGTTGAACAGAAGTCCGGCGGGAAGGTCAAGTTCACGTTCTACACAAACGGTTCGTTGCTCAAGTACAGGCAGACATACCGGGGAGTCGTTGACGGAGTTGCAGACATAGCAAATGTCATCATTGGACTTTATCCTGGCCAATTCCCCAAGAGCGGCGTTCTTGAACTAACTCCAGGATATGCTTCCGGCGTAAAAAACGGAAAGGACAACGCTTACCTCGTAAGGAACTACCTGTTGGATGAATGGAAAGAAGTGAAGGTACTTTATGCCAGCAGCGTCCCCGGCAACAACCTCATCACGGCCAAGAAGCCTGTTTACAGGCTATCTGACGTGAAAGGCATGCGTATTAGGGCGAGTGGTATTGGCCCCAAGGTCGCCAAGGCGTGGGGCGGCGTCCCCGTATCCATGGGAACCGGTGAAATGTACGAAGCATTGCAAAAAGGCCTGGTAGACGGGACAATCACCAACGAATCCGGATTCATCTCCCTCAAACTTGCGGATGTATGCCGTTATAGCAACCAGATTTATGCAACGCAAAATGCCGCCATAACCATTATGAATCTCAAGAAATATCAGTCACTACCTGCTGAAATCAGGAAGATATTTGATCAACTCATGGACTGGATCCCCGAAGTTGGCGGAAGGATAAGCGAAACACAATCTGAAAAAGGTCGTAAAGCTCTTTTGGCAGCAGGCGGGAAGATAATCACTTACTCACCTCAGGAAAAATCCAAGTTCATTGATGCGATGAAAAGCATCAACAGAGAATGGGCAGAGGGGTTGGAGGCCAAAGGGTTGCCAGGTCTTGAACTGTTGAAAGCAAGAAACAAGTTGCTTGGCGTAGAATAAGGCTCTTCCTTTCTGCGCAGCCCATGCACAGCCAGAATCATGTTCAGAAGGCTTCTCTATTTGGTTAGCGATGCAAGTGCTCTAATCAGCGGGACAGCCCTTGTTCTGCTCATGCTTGTTACCGTGGCCGGCATCTTTCTTCGCGCTATGAGACTACCCACCACCGGCTTTTTTGAAATGATCACCTTCCTAGGTCTCATTCTCTTCGTATCCGGGTGGGCTCATACACAGAAGAATAAGGGCCATCTGAGGGTTTACATTCTCGTCTCCCGATTAAGCCGACGGACCCAATTCATTATCGATGTCTTCATACATGTCCTGGCTGTATGCATTTGCGCTTTTATGGTGATAAACAGCTCGATATTCGCCCTAAGGGCATACTATTCAGGCCTCATCGTCTCTCTTTACTTTCAAGTACCTGTGTTTGTTTTGGCTGGTATCGTCTCTCTTTTCATTCTGCTTTTCGAACTTGTTCTAATTGTTGACTCTTATGACGCATTTGTCAGGTTGTTTAGGGAACGATAAGCCCATGAGCTCCTTATTGTCAGGTGTTTTCGGCCTCATTGTCGTACTGGTCCTTCTCTTTCTGAGTATGCCTGTTGGTTTGACGCTTGCTTTGGTTGGTTTTGCGGGTTTCACATACCTCAGTTCCCTGGGCGCCGCTGGGTCGATTATGGGAGCCGTGATATACGACAATCTGCACGGATATACCCTAACCGTGATCCCCCTGTTTGTTCTGATGGGTACGGTGGCAGCCAACTCGGGAATCGGAAAGAGACTATATAATACGGCACACAAGTGGCTCGGGCACCTGCCAGGCGGCCTTGCAATCTCTACCATTGCAGGGTGTGCCGGGTTTGCAGCCATTTCAGGAAGCAGTTTTGCCACATCGGCAACAATGTGCAAACTGGCCTTTCCGGAAATGGAACGGTTCAACTACAAACCCGCTTTGGCGGCAGGTTCCATTGCAACCGGGGGGACACTGGGTATACTCATCCCTCCAAGCCTCTCTTTTGTGCTCTACGGTCTTATCACAGGGGAATCCATCGGCAAGCTTTTTCTGGCCGGGATTATCCCCGGAATTATCCATGCGACCCTGTATATTGTTGTCATCTTTGCCTGGGCCCGTATCGACCCCTCTGTTGGCCCTCCAGGACCTGCGGTGAAATTGAGAGAGAAGTTCTTATCACTGAGCGGAAGCTTAGAGACCGCGCTCCTGTTCTTTCTCGTGCTGGGAGGCCTCTTTTTTGGCTTTTTCACACCAACAGAGGCAGGCGCAGTAGGCGCAGCAGGGTCGTTACTCATCTCATGGTCTAGGAGGATGATTACAAAGGAGCACTTTGTAGACTCGCTGATCGAATCAGTGCGTATTTCAGCCATGGTCATCATCTTGATCCTTGGAGCTATGATCTTTGCGAAATTCATCACCCTAAGCCACCTTCCCACAGAACTAGCCAACTGGATAGCCAGTCTAGCTCTGCCGCCGGTTGCCGTCGTTGCCGTTATGCTTCTTAGCTATATTGTACTTGGTTGTATTATGGACACCCTGGCAATGATTATTCTCACGGTCCCCATCTATTTACCTGTTATCACTGCCCTTGGTTATGATCCCATATGGTTTGGAGTGGCTATTGTCGTTATGATGGAGATAGGGATGATAACCCCGCCCATGGGCGTCAACGTATGGATTATTTCAGGCATGATCAAGCATGTACCTATGGAGACAATCTTTAAAGGGGTGCTCGTATTCCTCATCGCCGATATCACATTAGTGATCATCTTGTTGGTCTTTCCCCAGATCGCTCTCTTTATCCCGCGGCTTATGTGATGTAATCAAATGGGCTCTAGGGAGTATTTGCTTGAATCTGGGTCAGAATAGTTCAATCTTTATAACAGGGCCTTTGGCCTTGCCTGGCAAATTCCAGAACTTTCTATGGCCGTAAACGAGATTCTCTATGATTAAGAAACTTGGAGAAATTGCTGACGGTGTTTTTAACTCCGATCTCCTGGTCCTCGGGGGCGGCCTTGCAGGGTGCATGGCGGCTATTCGAGCCAGTCAAAAAGGACTCGATGTCATCATCGTCGAGAAGGCTGCATTGAGAAGAAGTGGCCAGGCTGGAAGGGGCCTAGATCACTATGCTTCGATTGCCCATCCTAAAGTCAACGGTTTATCTGCCAGGGAGTATGGCCAGAGACGCGCCGCAGAGCTCGGCGGCTTGGCGAGCTCCAAATTGAGCGTGATCACGGCCCAAGACGCTTTGAAGCCTATCAAAATACTCGAGGAAATCGGTGTAAAACTGAAGGAAGATGATGGTACCTACAAATTGATTCCCCATAGGATCGGGGGAGGTGTAGCCAAACAAAGAGGAGAAAAACCCATCGGGACTGCCGGAGATTGTATCCTGTATAGAGGTGCCGACCTAAAGCTTCGATTGGCCTCAGAGATAGTCCGCAGGAAGATACGGGTCTTTGAAAGGACCATGTTTACCGGTCTCATAACGAGAGACGGTTCGGTAACCGGTGTTACCGCACTCGATGTAAGGACCGGCAGGTTCTATGTATTCAGAGCAAAAGCCGTGCTTCTGTCAACGGGCGGTGCCTATTCCAGGATGTATGATTATCCTTTTGCCACGTTCCCGAATAACCTTTTCACCGGCTGCGGTATTCCTACGAATGTTGGCTCCGGACAGGCCGCTGCATATAGAGCCGGCGCTAAACTTACAAATCTGGAATTCCTCTTTGTGAGCATCCAAACCCTTTGTAGCTGTCCAAGTCCTCAAGGGGCCGTGTTTTCAGCCAAAATGAAGAACTCCCAGAACGAAGAGCTTTTCGCCAAATACCCCGAGGTCAGAGAAAAAGAAAAGGGCGGAGGGTTCTATCCTTGGGGCAGGTATCCTTTCATGCCCAGCATGTCAGCCCCGGAAATAGAAAGAGATGTCGTAAGCTATTACTGGGACGGTGTTCCGGAGACGGCCGAGTCATTTGGTGCCTTTATGGCTGCGAATGAGACTCCAATCTACCTAAAGCTGACCGAGAATCGGGGTGGGCTCAGGAGATCTCCCTATGAGCTTTATGCATGGCACCAAGGAATCATTCGCGGTTTCGGCGGGGTCATGAGGAATGAAATGGGAGAAGCCTCTTTGAAAAGGCTATTCGTGGCCGGCGATGTGGGGGGGGCAATGCCGGCTTATGGTTCGACGGGTGCCTTTGTCTGGGGATTGAGGATTGCGGATTACCTGGCCGGGACCCTGCCGGGGATCGAAGAGACGGCCTTTGACAATGACCAAATGGAGCAGGTATTAGTGGAACGGCAGCGCGTTCTGGAACCTCTTCAAAGAAGAGAAGGGGTCGAGCCATTGGAGCTTGAGGACTTGACCAGGAAGATCATGAGCTACCACGTAGGCATCAGAAAGATCGAACCCAGATTAAGGCGTGCTATCGAGTTACTTGAGATAATCAAGACTGATTTCATCCCCAAACTTTCGGCGAAGAATCCCCACGAATTAATGAGAGCCGTCGAGGTACAGGACGTCGTAGAACTCTGCGGATTACAAGCCCGGACGGCTTTGCTGAGAAGGGAAACACGCATGCCTCCCTACCATTACAGAGTAGACTATCCGGAACCGGATGAAACCAGCTGGCGGAAGAACCTGGTCGTCTACTCCAAGAATGGCGAGATGAAACACGAACTCCTGGCTATTGATGATGCTGTGTAGCTGGGAAAGAGAAGACTCATACTAGGATAAGAACAATCGGTTTCTTGTGGGACCCTTGGTATAGAGCTTTGGCTAAACCCTTCGGACATGAGAATCACCAAACATACATCGGTGCGAGGAAAATCGTACGCAAGTATCACATTAGGGGGAGGGCAACCAATGAAGTGTGAATACTGTGGAAGAACCATAAAAGGGAAACCTGCAAGAAAGACAATGAAAGGGACGGACCACATTTTCTGCACAGAAATGTGTTTTCGTCTGGAATACTATCAGGTACCCAAGTTTGACCTCAATTCGGTCTATGAAAAAAAGACAATCTCCATAGAATGCCCTGATTTTAGAGAACTCATTGAGGAACAGGAGTAAGCGAACATGCCTAATAGCATAGAAACACTTGCGGATCGATATATTGAAGCTGATGTGGTGATCTTCGGAGGCGGGTTGGCTGGCGCGATGGCAGCCATCCGAGCCAAAGAAAACAAGGATCTGGACGTTTGGGTTGTAGAGAAATCCACAGTAACCAAATGTGGCGAGGCCTTTGCTGGCCTAGACCATTACCCCGCTATTGCTCACCCAGCCATTAATGGTGTCACTGCTGAGGAATACGGCAACATGCGCGCTGACGATTTTGAAGGTTTGGCAAATAGAAGACTAAGCATTATCACGGCCAAAGACGCTCTTAAGCCAATCGTCGTCCTTGAAGACATCGGGGTTAAGATCCGGGAAGACGATGGAACCATAAAAACCCAACCCGGAAGGATGGCTGGAGGGTACAGATGGCGTGACGGTGGAACAAAGGCCGCAGCTGGCGACTGTATCCTTTATAGGGGGGCTGATTTGCATTTTCGACTTGCTGAGGAGATGAAGAGAAGGGAAGTTAAGATTCTTGAACGAACAATGCTCACAAATTTAATCACTCATGATGGCCAGGTTATCGGGGCTTCAGCCTTCGACTATAGGACTGGTCTTTTCTACATATTTAGGGCAAAGGCATTCGTTATCGCTACTGGAGGGGCTCAGCGATTGTATACATATCCGTATGGTGTTTTCCCGCAGAATTTGTTCCTCAGCTTTACAAGCCCTAGTAATCACGGAGGAGGAATTGCCGCTGCTTGGCGGGCAGGTGCCAAATTGATCAATCTGGAATACTGCTATATTCACACTGCTATAAAGAGTGCACCATGGGGATCAGCAGAATCATTCAGTACCCCGGTTGTCAACTCGAAGGGAGAGATACTCGAAGAGAAGTACAAGCGAAACTTACAGATACAGGGAAAGGGAGGGTTCCACCCAAACACCATCTATTGCTTTTCGCCAAATATAGGTCGCTCTGAAATTGAAAGAGATGTCCTCTTTTTTGATGCTCGTAAGACTCACAAAATCGATGAAGACCTGGGGTACTTCATGTCCGCCAATGAAGCACCGATGATGCTTAGAATCATGCAACAAAGAGGTGGGCTCAACAATACGGTTTCCGAAATAGTTCCTTGGATAACAGGTCTACCAAGGAACTTTAGCGGAATCTGGCATGACGAAAACGGCCAGACTTCTATTAAGGGACTTTTTTGTGCGGGAGATGCGGGGGGTGGATTACCGCTCTATGGCTCAACCGGGGCCTTTGTCTGGGGTCACCGCATCGGAGACTTTCTTGCCAATGATCTGCCTGAGAGCGGGAGACCGGCGTTTTCTGCTGAAAACCTCAGGTGGGCTCAAAGGGAAAAAGCACGTATTTTCGCCCCCCTTTCTCGCGATAGGTATGGTGAAGAGTCCCTGGAGATCGAAGACTACGTCAGAAATATAATGAATAACTATGTCAGTATCAACAAGATTGAACCCAGGCTAAAAAGAGCCCAAGAATTGCTGAGGATTGTTAAGGGAAAGTTCGTACCGGCCATCGGAGCAAGGAATTCTCACGAGCTAATGCGCGCCATCGAGATTCAGGATATCATCGACGTGGCTGAAATTCATACTGCGGCCTCTTTGATCCGAACTGAAACTCGGATGGCGCCATACCATTATCGGATCGATTATCCTGAAAAAGACGACATAAATTGGCGCAAGAACATCTTGGTTTACAACCTTGATGGGGAATTGAAATATGCCTTGGAGTCCTATGACCCAAAACCACTTCAGCCTCGAATCGAGGGATCAGAATGAGGTGAGATATGATACCCATTAAGTACGGCCCCATAGTCGACTACGCACTCTGTTCCGGTTGCAAGCTTTGCTATGACGCCTGCCCCATGGATGTTTACGGTTGGAACAAAGAGAAGAAGACCCCGATTCTGCTGTACCCCGGAGAATGCCGCCTGTGCGGGTGGTGTGAAATGTCATGCCCAAACCTGGCTATTCATCTCGAACTGCCTCTTCATGCAAGGATTGACCTAGGCATTCACCCCGAGCTTGAAAATCTTTACGAGGACCCGGAGACCAGTTGACCTATTTGCCTAACCAATTGGCGGTAAGCATCCTTTTGGCAACTTCGGTGGAGAATCCTATAACGGGAGCATACTAAAATCTTGGAGCTTAGATCTTTTTTGCAAACTCTAGAGATCCTCTTTGTTTCC
>JAFDHO010000408.1 GCA_019308745.1 Deltaproteobacteria bacterium | reverse complement strand
GTACCGTATCCGCGTGAGTAGTAATATTGCGATAAAAGGATGCCGGGCAATGGACGGCTCTTGCTGTCTGCAAGAGTGTTGAGGGTGAAGGCCAGCACTCTGGTTTCGCACTGATTCATCCGGCTCAAGCTGCGTATAATTGAATTCTTGGCTGGAGAGTCCGGGGGGATGCGGGCTGCAAATCGGTCGCAGGCTTGCACACCAGCCAGCACTCGATTTTCAGCCAACAGAGCCATAATCTTTGCCAGGTGTGATTTCCCTGAGCCAAAATAGCCGGAAATCCAGACTCCGATCTCTGTAGTGTCAGAAAGGAATGTGTCGGTATAATGCTCGAGGAAATCATCCAAGAACTTCTCGATCATCGGGGTCACTACATAGCTTCCAATCTCGGCTGCAAGCTTGTGTTCGTCGCCCGTCTCACCAACCTTGATCACCGGTTCGATTTTTTCCGCCACTTTTGTCTCAAAAAGATCAGCAATTTTCATGGGTTAGCTCCTCTAATATTGAATCAAAGCAAGTCCCCTCGGTACATGAATTCGGATTTTAGACCCAGAAATGAATATGTTCTTGCTCCCTCTATATAGCCAGGGATGAGGACTACCACTGGACCTTCAATGGTGGATTCGGCGTTGCTCCAAAGCTGCTGCATCACATCCCTCGGGCCACAAGCAGGGTAAAGAGCAGCAAGCTTCTCAAGGCTAACCACTGGTTTTCCTGCTCCAGGCTCATCAAGGCGGGCTCTAATGGTGTCCGCAATAGTGCTAATCCAAATGTTTCCGAGCTCGGCCTCCGGGTCAGAGCCAGGCATCGGATCTCTCAATGAAGAAACAATGTTTTCAGCTCCAATCTCAGAGAGAACTTGATGGGTGACTTCAAGGGCATCCATGCTTCTTACTTCAAAATCTGGGGCCAAACCGGCCGCTTGGTCATGCCATTCCTTCAACACGGCAGTTTCGATCTCTGGCGGGTAAATAATCGCGAGAAAGGGTGCACCGGTTTTGCGCCCGATGTGGTGATAGCGCGAGCGGATACGCTCAATAGCTTCACTGATTTTCCACTTCCAATTCTGGGTTTTCATTATTCCTCTTTCCAAGATTCTGGTGTCTTAAGCACCACGGTGTTACCCACTCTCTCAAAATGAATCTTCCCTGACTGGGAAAGGCGCGCCAAAACATCAGCGACATCTTGTTCAGAGCAAAGAAAAAGACGCCATGCAGAGTCCTCTATCACCTCGCGGCCACGGACACCCTCGCTTGTCAGGACATGGAGAAGCTGCTCAGCGGTATAGAGTGGTAATACAGGCCGGACAATTCGCTTTTTCCGAACACCCTCAAGGATCCCAAAATCCCGCAGGGATGTGAGTATGCTACTCGCAAGTTTGACCCTGGAAGTTTCGGACCAACGTCGTACCTGTGGCTGCGCTGCGGAGGCCTCGTCCAGCACGGAAAGAATATCTTCACGATACAATTCCAATTGATTATTTTGCCAGCGACTCCAGATCAACTCAGTAACAATATCATAGGTAAGGCGGTCCCGAAGGGCGTAAAAAAGATAAACCATGGAGACAAACTCAGGGCTGTGAGGTGATCCATCCCTTGCGGTGGGTGAAAAGCCTGTAATTCAAAGAGTCCCAAACTCTTTCGCGCGAAGCACGTGTACGTTGTCTAATGATAGATCCTTCAAGTACTTGCTTACGCATTTGATCCATGCTCAGGCCGGAAGATAGACTGTCTATGATCAGATTTGCCTCAACAAGAAGGGCACCTTTGGAGGTGTAACGCGAACTATACGGTCCGGTGTCGCGGATGGCATTTGATATTTTTTTATTCATCCCGGTTATCCCCGAAATCTCAGTTTTTAATGCTCACCGTACTTTCTACCGGGGTTGTCTGCTGCTCCGCCAGAACGTACCCATTTATCAACCTCGTCTTTTCGAAACTTCCATAGGCGACCAGCCTTGTGAGCAGGCATGTTCCTGCGGTTGATCCATTTATAGATGGTATCCCGTTTGACACCCAGGTAGGCCGCGACCTCTTCAACTGATATCCAACGATCATCCATCATGGCAGCATTCCACCTTTGAGGCCCAATAATGCAATTCGGTATTTCCCAACATGGAGATGGCCAACAAAACCCTTTTTGTGATGTTTTGTCCAATAAATCATTAAACAGCCAAGCAGATCATACTAAAAGGGCCGAATAAGTCAAGGATTTTCAAGATATTTGTTGGCCAATATACATTGTGGAGGCCCCAATCGTACTTTCACCATAAGGGGATGGCACAAAACAATATCATATTGTTTTGACAGATGCGGTCAAATTCCCAGCGTTTTTTTAAAAAATTTGCGCAGGCCAGCATTTCTATTCGACCAAGGCAGGCAAAATGGACTAATATGGATAAAACTATCCGATTATCTGCTAAAATTACTTCCGCTTGTCAGATAATGGTCGTGGCCAAGGGAGATCTATTGAGCAGGCGGTGAAAAAGGGGTCGGAAGTGGCGGGAGCGGATCAACCTGTGTCGGGGGCACGGCAGACAAATGCAGTCAAGCTCTGAATCATGAGCTGGGGATCACATGCTGTAGTCCTCGGACCAGAACCGTTGAGGGATGAGATCAGGTCAAAGGCGACGCTGCATAGATACGCGAGGTAAGTGTAAAAGGAGGAGAGACCGATGGGGGCCTGAATCATCTTATTCACTATTGA
>JAFDHO010000162.1 GCA_019308745.1 Deltaproteobacteria bacterium | reverse complement strand
ACAGCCCACGACTCCATTTATGGCTGCAAATCTCACGGATCATGTCTGGAGCATGGGTGAATTATTGAATTTCAAGGGTGCTGAGAAAGCTTACAGTTAAACTGGACCACCACCCGATATTCGGCGATCGCGAAAAAGCAGCCAATGAATGAAGTGCCACTTTCCCATCAGGCCCCATCCTCCGTAAATCCTCGAATGTTTGTCCGAAAAACACACGGACATTCGACCCCTTACCAATAAGATCTTGAATGATGGAATACCATTCCCTGCCACTCCCTTGTCCGTCTTGAACTAGAGGGATGCTATCGAATACCAGATCAAGTCGGTAGGATCTTCTGAACAATTGTTCAAGCCAGCGGCCTCTGTCTGTCATTCCTAAGGGAAAGAAGCCATCCTCATTTCGGCTATATAAACTGCTAAGGATTTTCCCTAATGAGTCGGCCACCGGGCCTCGTCTCAAAAGATCATGGGCATATTGATTACGGAAATTCCGTAAACATGCATTGCAGGATTGATCTCTTGAGCATCCTGAGCAGTTGTCCGCAATCGTGAAGGCCGCTTTCATGACATTCTCTAATTCCGTTGAAATCCTTCGGGTATGGCCTGCCCCTCCCGGAACATTGTCAAACAGCACAATAGATCGATATCCCTCTCCTCCGAACTGAAGCACGGTTCCATCGATATCATCACGTTCTATGTCCAATGCTTTCGAAGCACCTGCCAATAATGCAGCGGTGAGTGAGAGCCAGAAACCTTGATCGGATTTGTCGAAGGCAGAACCCAAAAAGCGCAATTCCAGGACGTCTCCCTGGAATTCATGCCCCAGAAAAACCTGACGCATTTTCCCTTTGCATGAGCTCCCCCAAGGAGTCTTATGTGTTTTTGGGATACCGGAGGCTACGGCATCTCCATATCCGCAGTAGGGGCACAACCAAAACCCTCTTTCAGATCGACCTGGATTCAGAACCGCCAAAACGCCATATCGTGAGTATCGCTTCTGGATCTGGATACCAGTAATTGTTTCAGCAACGCCTTCATTCAGGAATGGCTCTTCTTGAGCCCAATTATAGTGAGAGAAATAAACCCGCGTAGCAAAGGTCCTTTGGGGCCTGACTTCTACTGGTACCTGCCCATCTTCGCTAATAAAGGTTCTAAAGCCGTAAGAAGGTTCAACAAAAATGCCTTGTAAGATCGTGCCATCTGTCTTCTCCAGCGGTTTTCCACACTCGCAAATGGACACAATTTCGCCCTCAGCAGTCTCTGAGCGATGAAACTTTCCACACTGACCGCAGATGGCAAACCGGTATTCAGGCCATGCCTTTCCGGGTATTTTTTCAAGGGCATAGCTCTTAATCACTCGACCATTGGCAACAAGCGTGCAGCCAGGCGCATATTCACTCAAAGCAATTCGTAAATCACGGTCAAGTTCAATCTGTTGAGCCCATTCATCAGTGCTTTGAATCTTGAGGGATACAACATCCACAGGGAAGCCGTATTTGGGTAAAACATTTCGTGATGCCAGAAAATCTAAGATCTGCCTTTCTCTAATCCTTCTCTTTTGTGCCTCTGCGAGATTATACAAATTAGGTCTTTCTGCCTGCAGTTTTTCATATTCATGATATTCCGATCTTAATTCACTCTGAGCAATACCAAGCCTACCTTCCCACAAGATTTTCTCTGAATTTTCCACAGGCTTCCTGACAAGCTCATCAATCCATCTCCAAGTCTCAATGCCCAGTTCATCTCCGATTTCAACGGGGAAAATTCGTTTTATCTCATCAAACAAATCTTTTGGTTTTGTTGTGAGCCAGTCATAAACCATTTTTGCCCCAGTTTCCGGAGGTTCAAAGAAAATCCATTGCACAATTCCCCTTCTCCTATTTTCTGGTCCGTTGAACAGCTCGGGATGAAAAAATCGCCAGAATCTTGATAGGACTACGGCGTGAAGGTGGCGCCGAGCGATACGTGCATTATCTATCATAACCCTCGAAGGTTGTATTTGTCCTGAGATGAGTCTCTCGCTTACATCAAAATAACCCAGATCGTGAGGCCTACTTCTGCAGAAAGTTAAGACGAAGGCCGCCGCGCTTAAGCGTCTGCCCGCGCGCCCAGATCGCTGCACATAGTTTGCAACAGTTGGCGGCACATTCCTCATAAATACAGCATGGAGTTGCCCTACATCAACGCCAAGTTCAAAGGTGGTTGAGCATGATAATACATTTAACGCCATTGTGTCGCTACAGAAAGCTCGTTGCCTTTCAGCTCCTTCCTGGTTGGTAATTTGGGCCGTGTGTTCAGCTACGGAAATAGGAAGAGGAGAACTTTCATACAAATAGCGGTAGTGGTTATCCCTGAACTCTTCAACAGGATTTATTGAGTAAAGCTTTCCTGGACATCGATAGGTAGGACATAGGTCCTTGAGGTTAATATGACTCAAGTTCCCACATGTATCGCATTTATAAACCCCTCCGTACTCTCCATTTGATCCCAGGCGACCTAACCAGGCATCCCAGCGGATTCTCTTTACAGCGCCGTCTTTCCCTGCACCACCCCATAAGGCATTAACAGAGGGAACATCCTCCCAGATCGGGATTTGGTGAGGATCAATATTGGACAACTCCCATAGGTCCTTTAATACGGCATCAATAGTTTGTTTATCAGCCTTCCATCCGATTCTTGCGAACAATCTCTCCAGGAATTCTGACCGGATGTTTCTACTGGACTGTGGAAACCATGAGGCAATGCTCAGTCTTGAGTGGACATGATTCTGCCTGATCGAATATGGCCTATTTCGAGGCCAGAAGTAGGTATCGCGGATTGGCGTATTGTATATTGGTTGAAGCACATTTTGTTTTCTTAACTCCGAAAGAAACAATTCAAGAAGGCTCGTAAATTCGGCTGCATTGAGACCATAATCTCTGAGTATGCTATCCGCATGACTTTTGACGATATTCAAGATCTGGTCTCGGTATTTTAGTTGCCATGTCAAGAGCCCTACGCCTTCAAGCCCATAACGTCTTTGGATGCTGGCAAGTTCTGCGGTAAGCCACTTGGATACTTCTGTCTTTCTCTCAATTTCCGTATCGCCAGGGCTGAAGAGACCTACCACCTGAGCTTCAGAAATAAGTGGGTTTAGTAAATTCTTGCAATCAAATAGAACCGTTCCCGGGTTCTCCATCATGAGTCTGCCTATAGCTCTTAGAATCAGCTGGCGATGCAGAATCTGGTCCGCGGTTCTGTTTAGATATGTTGAAAAATAAGCTGCATCTTGCCTCGAATCACTGAAGGCAAGAAGGCGACGTTTGCCTCTAGGAGAAGATATTGGTTTCGTTAACTGGACACTTGAAGCAAATCGGCCTTTTGGTTGAAGTTCATCCTCTATTTCAGAGGTTTCAACCTCTGTAGTCGGAGGGATATTTGTCATTAAGGAGTGAGATAAAACCGCTCCTGCGGCATCGTCCCCAGGTGAAAAGGCACGAATGATCGATCCTCCGAAATATTTCCGGCCCCCGCATGCAGGGCATACCTTTATTGCCCCGCCTTTCTCAGCGTAAACACGCCGGACCTCAACCCATTCATTGGAGATAACGGCCCTTTTCTGAAAACAAAACTGGCAGTTTGTGGAGTTATTATCGCTGATAAAGCCGCACCGTGGGCAAAGGTAACGGGGGCGGTCCATGAGCGTCGCTGATGTCAAAGAAGGACGTTCTCCAGTATCTGTCTCATCATCCTCGGCAGAAACCGGCGGCTTTTCCTCTCTTAATGGATCTTCATCTTCAGGCGACTCTGTAACCTCATTCAAATGAACAGCCAGATGTGTCCCCGGCTTAGATTTTTCATCGAGTCGAGCCCTTTTAGGATAAGAAATGAAGCGGCCATCTTCCATCATGTAGCCATGCAGAAAAGACTGACCACATCGCATACATGCCCTTAATTCGAAAGCCACCGCCGCCCCCCCAGGGGCATCATTCACTATCTGGTGACGACCAATAAGCAGCTTCGGCCAATCCATGTCTTTGCCAGTGCCTTGGACCAGGCAGATTGAAAGCCCTTCCAAGCTTCTAACGAAAAAGTGATATCTTGCGCCAAGTAAAGACGCACTGTCCCCTTCTAATCTTGCACGAGAAGCGAGGTCAACAAGCTCAATAAGACCTCTTTGTGCAGCTTCTTTGTCTGCGAGTACTGATTCTGCGTCGCTCCATATGGCAGCAGGACCCTTTTGAAGGTCAATTGGCTCTTTTTCGAGGTGTTCAATCAAGAGTCGAAGCCTTCCATCCCCTCCCAATAGGCGGAATAAAAGAACCTCAACTGCCCGGCTGGTTTCATCAAGTTCTTTGATATTTTCGACAGCTTCATGAACAACATCGGCATCAGGCCAGCCAGAGGACCTCCCCGAGGAAGCTTTTGAAAGGATTTTCTCTTTAACTAACTCTATGAGGATGGAAACAGACCGAGGCTCAGAATAAATAACCTCCGTCAATGCCTTATAGAAATCAGTAGAGCCTCTTCCCCATATTGCCATGTCCTTTAGAAACACATCAGGTGGGATAACATCTCCGGTGAGGACATCCTCAGCCTCGAACCTTTCGCCAAAAAGATTGGAAAATGAGCTCGCAACGGACCTTTTTGAATCAGTACCGCTCGCTCCAATAGTCGCGCTTGTGGCAATGCACAGAAGCCTGCCCGGTTGAGAACGACAAACACGGTCTTTGACCCTTCTGATGAGGTATCCGATTTCAGTTCCGAGCGCTCCCGAATAGACATGCGCTTCGTCAAGGACCAAAAATCTCCACGTATCTCCCGCCTGGCCATCGAAAAGAGGGGTGTCCTGGGGACGCATCAACAGATATTCGAGCATGGCAAAGTTGGTCAACAGAATGTGTGGCGGTCCTATGAAAGGATCTATTGATTTATGGGGCCAATCACCCTTTGAAGGTTCAACTCCAAGAATCTGATCTCTGCAGAAAAGCTCATTTGCTTGGGGGATCTGGTTAACATTTTCCTGCCTGTATGCATCAAAACCCTGGTAATAGGTCTGCTCGGTTTGACCCGTATACCTTCCAAACGTAATGCCTGTTTCAGGCGGTAATATCCTTCTCAAACGGTACACCTGGTCATTTGCCAACGCGTTCATTGGATAAACAATAAGTGCTCTTACGCCTGGCCCCAAGGTCCCGGAGGCCCGTTCCTTTAAAAGATGATCGATGATAGGGTATAGATAACACTCGGTCTTTCCCGATCCTGTGCCTGTGGCAATAACGATGTTACGATTTTTACCGATGGCTTTGCGCAGCGCCTTTTCCTGGTGCAGGTATAATTCTCTTTGGAGTGGCAGATATTCTTGTACAACCCTCTCATGAAGACCCGGCGCATAATTTAGGAACTCCTGACTCATGATTGAGTTCTTTTCAGTTATCAAGTCCAGAAGGGATTTGCCTTTCTTGTATTTTGGGGTTGCTTCAAGAATTGGCCCCCTAAAAAGTCCTGTAGTTTCGCGTGCTCTCACACGAAATTGGTTAGCCAACTCGGGTTCCTTAAGGCCAAATGTTGTGGTCAGATAACGCAGATAGGCCTCGCGGATATGGTCACTCGCTTTTAGTGGATCAATCCGTTGGTTCAACATATTTCTCCATGATTGAGTCTGGTTATGCCCGTATCATATTATGGTATTTACCTTGTTTTACTGCAAAAAGACTTATTCCAATACCAGGATATAAGAAGCTCACTTATGATCAAGTCTCTTAAGAAAGCTTTAGGCAAATATGACTTCGCAAAATCTTTGGATTCCACCAATAGCGCTTCCATGGTTTTGATCGTTGAAGCATTCAAGAACCCACCTTTTGAAATTGAAGAATCGTGTCCATTTGCCCGCAACCTCAGGAGGAAGGCCGACGCGCCGCTAATTACAGTCACTTTGCTGTTTTCAAGTCGACCGCGAATCATCCTGCGTAATAGAGGATTGACATCGCTTGATTTGGACCAGGCATCCCAGCGATCCACAAGATTAATGGCCTGCTCTTGGCTTTCTTTGTTACTCCGTAATTCTGATAAAACAGTGCCGAATCCCTCATCATCTTCATTTTCCATGATAAAGATGGAATCTCGTTGTTTAATCATGTTAAGAATTGGAAAATATGCGGGATTATCCCAAACGGTATCAAGTGGTAGCCGCGCCTGTAGGATGCCTTTCTTTCCGTCGCCTATCGCATCATCGAGCCAGATGTCTATTTCAAGATTTCCTCCCCATTCGGAACTCATCAGGGGTTTTTCATCCCCTGTTGCCTTTTGAAGAGCCCACACGGTGCCAGGTTCACCGAGATACCTATGAGCCTGCCTCATCACCAATTTAATCTCACCTTCCGTGGGAAGGCAGCACCATTGATCAGGGCTACAATCCTCAAAGCACCTCAGACCGGTGTCGGAACAATTTACCGAAGAAGCTTCAATATGGAGGGTCAGACAGGTCTTGGAGTCCTTTTTGACCTCCCAGGAGCTGCCTTTTGTGTGGGGAAGGGCTTTATTAATGAGCTTCTCTCCCAAAAGCCTCCTCAGCTCTTGAGCTGATTCCTTTGTCTTACAGCAGTAAAAATTGTGGAGGAAGTAAGTCCATGGCATAAACTGCAAATCGACATTTACTGAAGCATTTTCAATATAGCTCAAGTATTCAGGATATTGATTGGGAGACAAATCGGACCATTCCATCCAGTCATACCAGGCAGGCGGTACCCGCATCCATCGCACTTTTGGGGCCCCGGTCTCTTGGGTATCGCGGCTAACATAGAACCTCCCTTGCACAATATCCATTTGTGCAACCCAAGGCTTGGCTTCTTGTACAGGCTCAATAGAAACGGTAACCGGTGGTCGGTGGCCGTCAGGTATTGGTATCGAGTTTAAGTCTTGATGATCGGCTTTCTCAACTGGATGTATTCTCAGA
This sequence comes from Deltaproteobacteria bacterium, assembly GCA_019308745.1. Lineage (GTDB taxonomy): Bacteria > Desulfobacterota > DSM-4660 > Desulfatiglandales > HGW-15 > JAFDHO01. The sequence continues at coordinate 2,486 of JAFDHO010000162.1, read as the reverse complement.
ATTCTATTATTTCGAGGCTCATTCGGGTGCTCCTCCCAACCAACTCGAATCTTTTCGGATTTCTGATCGACGCCTAAAGGCTGAACGGTAAACCCCCTATATTCCGGATAGCGCAGCAATGTGAAAAGGGTGACATTTCCTGATTCATGACCAAAATCGACCGAAATATCCGCCTCCTGAAAATGGCGTACATCCTTGAGCTGGTCCGAGAACTGTCTCAGATTTATAACCCATATGGTTCTGTAACGCCTTTTTAACCTTGAAGCCTCATAGGACATTAGAATATTCCTTTTAGCACTCCCGGGAATTCGACCTTCAAGGATAGTCCTTAGCTTTTCCTTTGGAGTGAGAAAGGGCTTCCATGCCGACTCTGGATAATTTGATGTCACCTCAACAAGGGCTCGTGAGTCTCGAATTTCATCCAGACGTTGGATAGGGATTACCTCGGGTCTTGATCGCCAATAAGGCCAGTCTAAAACACCTGTTTCACTGTGCCTTACCCACCGTATATCACTTCTTTCCAAGAGAAGGGTGATAGGTCGAACTGATTCATGGAATGCCCTCAGCGCGCAATAGGCATCGGCCCTGTCTTCTTTTAGGGTGACCGTTACCTTATGAACAACTGAAGCAGGGGTAATTTCAGTGTTTGCGAGAGGCAATAGAGCAATTGGTTCGGAAAACTCCAGAAGGAAATCTCTGGCAATCGGCATTGTCTCCCCGGAGAGGGTCCGTTTCGCGCTAAGTAAAGGAAGGTAAAGAAAGGGTAAACTTATAGCCTCAACACCGATCGCCCCACGCAGGGAGATTTCGTAAACCCCAGGTTCAATGTTGTCGATTCCGGGTATCGCCAGGACCCGCCCATTTTCAGTTTCTTTTGCATCCGAGAGCCTGAATGGGGTGGATTGTCTTTTCTTGTTCGGTGAGTCCAGTCTGAGAAGCCTCCCAACTCCGCGTCTCCATATTCGATATGCCTGCTCTGTGAGAAATATATGTAATCCCTCTGGGTTGAAGATGATCGGTCTTTGATCATCGCACTTGAGCCAGTGAGGAGCTTCATATTGGGATTTCAGAAAAGGTTCATCGGATTCCTCACCGAACGCCCTGAAGGAGAGTTTTTCTTGAATATTATTTACAAGAGAACAATCGGGACCGGAATATTGGAAAAAACCATCTTCTTCTAAAACACAAAATGTATAATGCCATTCTTGCCATTTGCCATGAAGATCAATAGGTTCGCTCAACAACGACCCGCCTGTCATCTCCAACTCGGCAAGCTTAGGGAATACGAGTATGATTCCACGAGGAATTCTTTTGTCAGACCTAAATACAAGGGCCTTTCCCGAATTGCTATTGAAGAGATATATCGGAGCCTTTCTGCCTGAGTCTCCTTCCGGAAAGCTATAGGCAACACGGTGGATAGAATTGGCGATTTTGACTTGCCAGTCTTTAGAAGGGCGTGTTGGAACATGCATGATTTCGCTGTAAATGGAATTGTCCTTCCATCTGAAGGCGCTACCTAAGGATTCAGTCTCAACGATTACATTTTCCTCATTCTTCAAATCTCTACAGGTGATTTCCAAAGCCCCTTCCTTTTCAAGCTTCTGAGGTGGAACCACAACGACGGGTTGATTCTCCCTTGTATAGTCAAAGATTAGATAAGGCCTTTCACCTGGGGAAGACCTTCCCACTTCTCTAATGACCCGCGTACGGGTGGCGTTGACACACTTTCGGAAAGCTTCAACCATGTATTTCGGAAGGCCCCACTGCCACCAGGATTCCTGGTCATCCTCTTCCCACCTTCGAGCCATCTCCAGAAATCTCTCGACGACATCTGCATTTGTAGGGGCTCCATACTGTAAGAAACGTTTTATGGGCTTTGGAACGTTAAACTCTCTATTGTTCCATCTATCGATCAAAGTTTGCGCAGATTCATAAAGGCCTTTGGGTTGGCTGACTGCATCAAGGACAAATTCACGAACGAATCTTTCTATATGACGCTCTGGGATAATGCCATGAAGCAGGATGCGAGTAAGGTAAACATGTCCCTCTTTTACTGAAGGGAATATCTCGAGATCATTTTCTTTGAGACTTAAGAGGAAAAGGAGACCGCAACGCCACGAAAGATTTGGATCATGTTGGTGTCCGAGCCCTTGAAAAACATGTGGCCAAAACTCATGCCCTTGCTCTTGGCCAAAGAAGAAAATCCCAGTCCATACCAAGTATAAGCTCATCACAGCACGGGAATACCCCTGCTTTGTCTGTAAAAGGCTTAAATCAAAACGATTTGAACGATTGAAAATAGATCTTAGGCAGTCCTGCAATGCATCATAGGTTGCTTTACCTTCTTTCCGTTCAATTTCTCCAATGAGTTTAACAGGAGTTTCCGGGATAATCCTTGGCAATAGCGGGAAACCTGCGCCAAACGAGCGTTTCAGACAATCCGCACTGTAAGACCCCCCTATATGGAGTATAAGACATAGCTAAAA